>JBGASI010000269.1:0-6616 GCA_044229815.1 Vicinamibacteria bacterium
GCCCTACATCTGGATGGGTCGCGTGCCGATGGTGGTCTCGCTGGCGCTGCTGCCGGTCGTGGCCGTTCTCCTCGCGGCCGACCACGCCTCCGTCATCGGTTGGACGCTGGCCACGGCGGCCTTCGCGGTCTATGGAGCGGGCGCGCTCGTCTCGGGCGGCGTCTACATGGCTCTCGTGCGCGACAGCGCACCGCCGGCCCGGCGCGGCATGGCCCTCGGCATCGTGCAGGTGTTCCTGCTTGGCAGCTTCCCGATCGCCGGAATCGCCTACGGCCACATGATGCCCTCGTACGACCCGGCCCTCTTCTGGCGCGTCGTCCTGGCCGGCATGCTGGTCGCAACCGCGTTCTTCGTGCTCTCGGTGTGGGGACAGGAGGCCGCTCGGCCCGCCAGCCCCGCGGCGGACCCCAGGACCGAGCCCGCGGTGCCCTTTCGGGTGCTGCTGGCCCAGATGTGGGGCGACCGACACGCGCGCCTCTTCTTCCTTTTCCTGGCCCTCGGCGCGGCCAGCGCGTCGGCGCAGGACGCCGTGCTCGAGCCCTTCGGCGGCGACGTGCTCGGCATGGCGGTCGGCGCCACCACGCGCTTCAACGCCTACTGGGGCGTCGGCGTCCTGGTGGGCATGGCGGCGACGATCGCCGCCAACCGTCGGCGCCGCGCCCACGAGCAGGGCGGGACCACCATCGCCGGGCTGCTGGTCACGGCCACGGCCCTCGCGCTGCTCTCCGGCGTGTCGCTCGCCTCGGCGCGAACGGCGCTCGTACCGGTGCTGGTGCTCTTCGGCCTCGGCTACGGCGTCTACGCCGCGGGCGCGCTGTCGATGCTGATGGCCATGACATCCGATCGCCGCGCCGGCGCCTACCTCGGCCTGTGGTCGGTGGCCCAGCTCGTGTTTCGGGGCGTGGGCATCTTCCTCGGCGGCGTGGGCCGCGACGTGGCGCTGCTGCTCAGCGGCTCGGCGCCGGTGGCCTACGCCTCCGTCTTCGCGCTCGAGGCCGTGGGCCTCCTCGCCTGCGTTCCGCTGCTCCTCCGGGCCGACGTGCCGGGCTTCGTCCGCGAACAGCAGGCCGGGCAGCCCTGATCGGCCGGACCGAGGCGCCTCTCCGCTAACGCCCCGGCGGCTGCCGCTCGTGGGGCCCTATGTCGAAAGCGCCGCCGACAGGGATCGGGTTGCCGAACAGATCGCGGGTCCCCGGATCCACCTGAAACAACGCCCTGAGGTCGAGCCCGCGATCGATGGCCGGGGAGCCCTCGCCGAGCCGGAACGCCATCATCCAGGCGAGCTGCTCCGGATCCGTCGGACGGGCTTCCGCGGCGAGCGCCACGCGCGGGTCGGCGAACAGGCCGACGAGCCGGCCCTCCGCCATCTCCTGTCCCGTGGCCCGGGCCCACTCCTCGAGGCTCGCGTACTTGCCGAACATGCTGAAGCGACCGTCGGCCGACCAGTAGCAGTTGCCCTGGAAGACGAAGCCCTGGCCCTCGCCCGCCCCGGTCAGGAAGCCGGCCGCCTCGCTGGTGAGCAGGATGTTGTTGCGGAAGCGCAGGTCCTTGACGTTCGCGCCCGAGACGCCGATCGCGGGGCCGTCGTTGAGGACGAGGTTGTTGTAGAAGTCGTTGTCGCGGATCCCCGTGGCCGCGTCGTCGTTGTGGCCGATCCAGATCGCGTGGGCCACGTCCGCCCGCCGGTTCACGAGCACGTTGTAGCGCACGACGTTCTTCTCGAGCCACTGCTTCCCGCCCCACTGCCACAGCTGCACGCCGTAGCTCTTGTTGTCGTAGCAGTAGTTGTACTGGACGAGGTTGTGGTGGCACTCGGCGTCGATGTCGATGCCGCCACCGTCGGCCGTCGGGTTCGTGTTGTGGTGGGAAATGCAGTGCTGGATCGTCACGTGGTGGGAGCCGGCGATCCAGATCCCGACCGGCCCGTTGCCGCGCGGGCTCTGGTCTCCCCCGTTGTACGCCGCCTCGCAGTACTCGATCGTGGCGTCGGAGGCGTTGACGAGCTCGATGCCGCTGCCGCTGATGTCGCGCAGGTAGCCGGGGTCGCCGGTGTTGTGCACGGCCCGGCAGTAGCCCACGTAGAGCCGCGGCGTGCCCGAGCCGCGGATTCCGGCGTACCCGTTGTCGTGGGCGTGGACCGCGGTCACCCGGACGTCGCGCGAGTCCTCGATCTGCACGCCGGCCCACCGGAAACCGCTCGCCTCCACCCTGTCGACGGTCACGAACGGCGCAGCCTGGACGCGGATCCCGATCCCGCCGGGCTCCTGGCCCGTCCGGATGCCGAGCCCCAGCACGTCCAGGTCGCGGATCGCGAGGTAGGCCGAGCCCTTGACGGTGATGGCATGCGAGCGGCCGCCGTGGATCACCGCCCGCCCGTCGCCATAGGAGGTGATCAGCACGGGCGCGGCCGCGGTGCCGTGGTCGTCGCGCTCGAAGCGCAGCGGGCCGGCGAAGTTCCGGCCGCCCTCGAAGCGAACGACGTCTCCGGCCGCGAGCGACCGCGCGTTGACCTTGCGCACGGTGGCCCACGCCGCGGCCGGAGACGTCCCGGGGTTGCGGTCGTTGCCGGCGGGGCTGACGTAGTAGGTCGCGGCAAGGACGGGCGGCGCCACGGACAGTAGTGCTGCGAGGATGGAGAGGGCGGGGGCTCGGCGTGGCATCGCGGGCGAGTATCCGCCTCGCCGCGCGCGCCGGTCAACGCACGAGCCAGGAGGCTCGCCCGGGCGACGGGGCGCGCCAGCCGCCCGCAGATGCGCTAGAGTGCGGCGCCATGATCAGCATCAAGGGCAGCGTGCTGCGGTCGCGGCTCGCCCTCGTCGAGGACGTCGCGCCGGGCGACGGTCTCACCCGCGTGCTCGCCCGCCTCGCCCCCCCCGAGCGCGAGGTGCTCGGGTGTCTCCTGGCCTCCGCCTGGTACCCCTTCGATCTCGGCAAGCGTCTCGACGAGGCGATCGTGGCCGAGGTCGGCAACGGGCGGCCGGAGTTCTTCGAGAAGCTCGGCGAGGCCTCGGCGGAGAAGAACCTCGGCCCGAGCGGCGTGCACCGCCGCTTCCTGGTCGACGCAGACCCGCACGCCTTCCTCGAGAAGACGCCGCTCATCTACTCGTACTACTACGACCAGGGTCAGCGGACCTACGAGAAGGTCGGCGACGCCGAGGCCGTGCTGACGACCCGCGACTCGGAGACGTTCAGCGCCCCGGACTGCCTGACGGTGGTCGGCTGGTACCGGCGCGCGCTGGCGATGTGCGGGGCGCGCTCGCCGCGCGTCACGGAGGAGGAGTGCCGGGCCAGGGGCGGGGCCGTCTGTCGCTACCGGCTGAGCTGGTCCTAGACCCGACCGGCGGCCGTTCGACTCTGGACACCCGCCGCACATCCCGCGTAGGCTTCGGGCGTCACGCCAACCGGGAGGTGCCCATGCCACGGACCCCGCACCCCGTCGTCGTCGCCGCGCTCGCCGGGGCGTTTGCGGCGACCTCGCTCGCCGGCACGGACGACGCCGACCGCGCGCGGCGGCGCTTCCTCGGCGAGGCCGACCGCGTCGCGGCCGCCGGCCCGTACCGCGCCGAGTGGGCCTCGCTGCAGACCGTGCCCGTTCCCGAGTGGTACCTCGACGGCAAGTTCGGCATCTTCATCCACTGGGGCGTCTACTCGGTGCCGGCCTTCGGCAACGAGTGGTATCCCCGGAACATGTACAAGGCGGGCACGCCCGAGTTCGCGCACCAGGTGGCGCTGCACGGGCCCCAGGCCGGCTTCGGCTACAAGGACTTCGTCCCGCTCTTCACCGCCGCGCGCTACGACCCGGTGGCCTGGGCCGAGCTGTTCCGCCGCGCGGGCGCGCGCTTCGTGGTGCCGGTGGCCGAGCACCACGACGGCTTCGCCATGTACGACACGGCGATCGGCGCCTGGTCCGCGGCCCGGCAGGGCCCGCGGCGCGACCTCGTCGGCGAGCTCGCCAGGGCGGCGCGCGAGAAGGGCCTCGTCTTCGGCGTCTCGAGTCACCGGGCCGAGCACTGGTGGTTCTACGACCAGGGGATGAGCTTCGACTCGGACGTGCGCGCGAAGACCTGGAACGACCTCTATGGCCCCGCCCAGCCCGAGAAGACCCCGGACGGCAAGCCCGGCGTGCCGGACCGCCCGTTCCTCGACGACTGGCTCGCCCGCACGGTCGAGATCGTGGAGAAGTACGACCCGCAGCTCGTCTGGTTCGACTGGTGGATCGAGCAGCCCGTCTTCGAGCCCTACCTGCGGCGGTTCGCCTCGTACTACTACAACCACGGCGCGGGCCACGGCCAGGGTGTGGCGATCAACTACAAGAACCGGGCCTTCCCCGACGGCGCGGCGGTCCTCGACGTCGAACGCGGGCAGCTGGCCGCGATCCGCCCCTTCTTCTGGCAGACGGACACGTCGGTGTCGAAGAACTCCTGGGGCTACGTCAAGGAGCAGGACTACAAGTCGGCCGGCGCGATCATCGACGATCTCGTCGACATCGTCAGCAAGAACGGGGCCCTGCTGCTGAACGTGGGCCCCAGCCCCGAGGGCGAGATCCCGCAGCCGGAGCAGCAGATCCTGCTCGAGATCGGCCGCTGGCTCGAGACGAACGGCGAGGCGATCTACGGCACACGGCCGTGGGTGGTGTACGGCGAGGGACCCACGCCCGTCGTCGAGGGCAGCTTCAACGACACGAAGCGCGCCGCATTCACCGGCGAGGACGTCCGCTACACCGCGAAGGGCGCGACCGTCTACGCGACCGCGCTCGCCTGGCCGGACAAGGGCCTGCTGCGCCTGCGGGCGCTCGCGCGCGGCGCGGAGGGCGCTCCGGCGAGCATCAGCGAGGTCGCGCTGCTGGGGACGCCCGAGCCGCTGCGCTGGCGCTGGGAGCAGGAGGCCCTGGTGGTGGAACTGCCCGCTCACCCCACGGGCGACCACGCCTTCGCCTTCCGGATCCGCACCCGCTAGCCCCCCGCGCGCATCCACCGGAAGACGTGCGACAATCCGGCCCCGGGCGGGGTTCCAGATTGGCCAAGATCCTGGTCGTCGACGACGAAGCCGGCATCCGCTTCGGCATGCGGGCCTTCCTCGAGGCCTCGGGCCTCGAGGTCGACGAGGCCGACTCTCTGGCGGCCGCCGAGAAGGCGCTGCGCGAAGGCCGGCCGGACGCGGTGGTGCTCGACCACCTGCTGCCCGACGGCACCGCGCTCGACCTGATCGGGAAGATCAAGGACCTCGAGCCCTCGCTGCCGGTCGTGGTCCTGACCGGGCACGCGACGATCGACCTGGCCGTGCGCGCGGTCAAGGAGGGCGCCGACCAGTTCCTCGCGAAGCCCGTCGAGCTGCCGGCCCTGCTCGTCATGCTGCAGCGGCTGCTGGAGAGCCAGCGCGAGAAGCGCCGCCAGATCGCGGGGCGCGCGCGCCAGGCCCGCGAGCTGGTCGACCCGTTCACCGGCGGCTCGCCCGCCATCCGCGAGCTCGCGAGCCAGGCCCGCCGGCTCGCCGCCTCGAGCAGCCCGATCCTCATCGAGGGCGAGACCGGCAGCGGCAAGGGCGTCCTGGCGCGCTGGCTCCACCGCAACGGGCCGCGCGCGGACGAGCCCTTCGTCGACATGAACTGCGCCGGGCTCTCCCGCGAGTTCCTCGAGACGGAGCTGTTCGGGCACGAGAAGGGCGCCTTCACCGGCGCGGTCAGCAGCAAGCCGGGACTGCTCGAGGTCGCGCACCGCGGCGTCGTGTTCCTCGACGAGATCGGCGACCTCGATCCGCAGGTCCAGCCGAAGCTGCTCAAGGTCCTCGAGGAGAAGCGCTTCCGTCGGCTCGGCGAGGTGCGCGACCGCCAGGTCGACGTGCAGCTGATCGCCGCCTCGCACCAGAACCTGCCGGAGCTGGTGAGCGAGCGGAAGTTCCGCAGCGACCTCTACTTCCGGATCAGCACGATCCCGCTCCACGTCCCGGCGCTGCGCGAGCGGCCGGAGGACGTCCCGGTGCTCGCTCACGGCCTGCTCGAGGTCTTCGCCAACGACCTCGGCCGCCGCGTGCGGCTGTCCCCGGCCGCCGAGCGGGCGCTGTGCGGCTATGCCTGGCCCGGCAACGTCCGCGAGCTGCGCAACGTCCTCGAACGCGCGATCCTGCTCTGTGGCCACGACGTGCTCGAGCCCGCCGACCTGCGCTTCGAGGGACCCGGCGTGTCGGCGCCCCCGGCCGCGGGGGCCCTGCCGGCCACCGACACGGCCCTCACCCTCGACGCGCTCGAGCGGGCGCACATCGAGCGCGTGCTGCGCGAGCTCGGCGGACGCGTCGCCGAAGCAGCCCAGCGGCTGGGCATCCCGCGCAGCACGCTGTACCAGAAGATCAAGAAGTTCGGCCTGGCGCTCCCCCGGTCCTCGTGAGCGTCGACGCCCGCCCCGCCGCCAACTCGACGTGGACCGGCGCCGGCGAGTCCACGATCTGGAGCGTGTCCGTATCCCATAAGACCGACCTGGCGCGCAGGGCGCGGCACCGACGACCGAAGGCTCTGGAAAAAAGCCACTTAGGCCCCGGCTCGCCCCTCTCGACCGGGTGGCACGCGTCCTGCTGGTGCCCAATATCCGTGGGACCACTGCCCTGCCGGCTGCTCGTAGTCGAC
>JBGASI010000270.1:0-6607 GCA_044229815.1 Vicinamibacteria bacterium
CCCGGCTGGTGGTCGACGCCCCGCTCGCCCCGGACCTCGCCGCGCTGCGCGCCTGGCTGGAGGCGCAGGAGCGCGGCGCGTGAGGCTGGTCACGGGTAGAACCGCGGCCGGCGGCCTCGCCGTGCTTCTGGCCACGAGCGCGGCAGCGCCCGTGTCGGCCCTGGATCCCCACCGCTCGCCCGACCAGTACGCCTCCCGCGTCTGGGGCAAGCGCGAGGGCCTGCCCAGTTCCTGGGTCCACGCGGTCCTGGCATCGCGATCGGGGTACCTGTGGCTCGCCACGGGCGACGGCTTGGTGCGCTTCGACGGCATGCGCTTCACGGACCGCCCTCTCGACAGAGGCGGGCTCCCCGCCGGACAGGTCCTGGCGCTGCACGAGGGTCGTGACGGCCGGCTCTGGGTCGGGACGCGCAGTGGCCTCGCCGTGGGCGACGGGCGCGGCAGCGCGCCCTTCCAGCGCGTGGCGGGCCTGGACGGCAGCCCGGTCCTGTCGATCGCCGAAGACACGCAGGGCATCGTCTGGGCGGCGTCGGAGCGGACGCTGTGGCGCGTCGAAGGGGCGCGGGCGACGCGGCTCGGTGGAGCGCAGGGCCTCCCGGGCGAGCGCTACCGCGTCCTGTGCGCCGATCCCGCCGGCGGGCTGTGGCTGGGCACCGACCAGGGCCTCGCCCACATCGAGGCTGGGCGCGCGACGGCGACCTACCGCGCCCGCGACGGCCTGGGCTCCGACGACGTCCTGTCGCTCGCGGTCGACCGGGATGGCACCTTGTGGGTCGGGACGGTGGACGGCCTGGTGCGACGGCCCAGGGGCGGCGCCTTCGAACGATCGCCGGCCGTCGGGCGCAGGGTCGTCAAGGCGCTCCTGCAGGACCGCGACGGCAGCGTCTGGGCTGGGACGCGCGACGGCCTGCTGCGCGTGCACGGCGGTCCCCCCGACCGCGTCGGCCGCGGCGGCGGGCTCGCCGACGAGCACGTCTCCGCCCTCGCCGAGGACGCGGAGGGGAACCTGTGGGTCGGCACGGAGGCGGGCGGGCTCGCCCGCCTGCGCAATGGCCGGGCGACCGCCTACGCGGAGGCGCAGGGCCTGACGCACGAGGTCGTATGGACGGTGCTCGAAGGACGCGACGGCTCCATCTGGAGCGCCACGGACGGCGGCGGGCTCAACCGCCTGCGGCCGGGCGAGCCCCGCGATTGCCGACCCGGCCTTCGCCCGCGAGAACGTCTACGCCCTCTTCGAGGACCGGGCGGGGACCCTCTGGTTCTCCACGGGGGCGCACGGCCTGTGTCGCCTGGCGGGACGACGCGCCCGCTGTCTGAGCGAGCCTTTCGGCAACGAGCTCGCGCGCTGCCTGCTGGAAGACAGGAGAGGCCGGCTCTGGGTCGGCACCTCGGCAGGCCTGCTGCGCCTCGACGGCGACGTCGCACGGCCCGTGCCCGCCGAAGACGGGCGAGTGACGGTCACCTCGCTGCAGGAGGGGCCAGGGGACACGCTCTGGGTCGGCACGAAGTCGGGGCTGAGGCAGCTCGTGAACGGCACGCTCCGACGCGTCCGTGTGGGCGCCGAACCGCACACGGAGACGGTGACGTCCCTCCACGCCGACGCCGACGGCACGCTCTGGATCGGCACGCAGAACGCCGGTCTGCAGCGCCTGCGGGGCGGTCGCCTCTCCTCGGTGACGTCACGGCAGGGCCTGCCGGACGACACCCTGCTCTCGCTGCTCGAGGACGGCGCGGGCCGGATCTGGATGTCGGGCGGGCGGGGCATCTTCTCGATCGCCCGCGCGGAGCTCGAGGCCGCCGCCGATGGCGGTGCGACCCAGCTCCACGCCGTCGCGGTCACGGAGGCGGACGGACTGCGCGACAGGGAGTGCAGCGGCGGCGTCCAGCCGTCCGCCTGGAGGGGTCGCGACGGGCGGCTGTGGTACCCCACGATCGACGGCGTGGCTGTCGTCGACCCGAGACGGACGCGCCTGCGCGACGAGCCACCGCCGGTCCTGATCGAGGAGCTCGTGGCCGACGGCCGGCGGCTCGAGCCGCCCCACGGCCACGTGCTCGCGGCAGGCACGCGCCACCTGGAGATCCGCTACGCGGCCCCGAGCTTCGTCGCCGCCGAGCGGATCCGCTTCGAACACCAGCTCGAGGGCCTCGACACCGGCTTCTTCGCGGCCGGCGCGGACCGGGTCGCGCACTACACCGGGCTCGGCCCCGGCCGCTATCGCTTCCGGGTTCGTGCCGCCAACGAGGACGGGGTGTGGAGCGAACCCGCCGCGCCGCTCATGTTCTCCGTGCGCGCGCACTTCTGGCAGACGGCATGGTTCTACGCGCTCGCCGCCGCGGCCTGCCTCGCCGCGCTGGCCGCCGCCTTCCACCTGCGCGCGCGGGCCTCGCGCCTGCGCGAGCGGGAGCTGCAGCGTCGGGTGGCGGAAGAGATGGCGAAGGTCGACGTCCTGAGCGGACTGCTGCCGATCTGCGCGTGGTGCAAGAAGGTGCGGGACGACGCGGGCTACTGGGCGAAGATCGAACACTACATCAGCGCCCGTTCGCGGCTGGAGTTCACCCACGGCATCTGCCCGGACTGCTTCGCGGAGGTCCGGAAGCGCGAACAGCTCGACTGAGGCTACAGCCCCAGCACGTGGATCGAGCCGTCGCCGGTGTGCAGGACGAGCGGCAGGCCCCCGGACCCCAGCTTGCCGCGCACGGCGGAAGGGCTCACCGTGCCGGTGACCGAGACGGGCCGATCCAGGTCGATCCGGCCATCGCCCGTGTGCGCGTCGAGGTCCGCGTTCAGCTCGGCGGGCACCCGCAGCGTGATCCCCCCGTCGCCGCTGCGCAGCGACCACGCGCTCTGCACCCTGGAGCCCGCCTCGGCCGCGGCCTCGATGCCCCCGTCGCCCGTCCGCAGGTCGAGGGCGTCGAAGCGTCCCCGCACGTCCAGGTGGCCGTCGCCGGTGTCGGCCTGCAGCCGGCCCGCGAGCCCCGTGGCGCGGATCGCCCCGTCGCCGGTATGCAGGCGGATCTCGCCCTGGAGCCCGTCGGCGGTGATGCTGCCGTCCCCGGTCTGGACATCCAGGTCGGCCTGGGCGGGCACCCGCAGCACGAGCGAGACGGACCGCCCGCCCGGCGACCAGCCCCACTGGCCCTTCGGCAGCCGGACGTCGATCTCGATGCGGTTGCCGGACTGGCTCTGCGTGATCGTGACCTCCCCCGGGGCGATCTTCCAGCCCTCGGTCGTGACCCGGGCCTGGACCGCGGTGGCCTCGCCTGTTTCGACCCGCACGCTGCCGTCGCCCGTCTTCACGTGGACCTCGGGCCGCCCCTGCAGCGGGTAGCGGTGGGTCCACTCGTCGCTCGCGGCGGGGTTCGCCACCCCGACGATGAGAGCCATACCGGCCAGAAGAGACAGACGCATACCTCGCCCTCCTTCGCGCATCACCTCGGACAACGCAGGGCGGGCGAAGGAAGTTCCCGTTTGCCGTTCTCTTTGGTCTACGATCATCCGCCAGAGGGTGAACATCATGGCCAGCAGGATCCAGACGGCTGCCTTCGTCGGCTGCGCGCTCGTCGCCCTGACCGGACCCGTCGGCGCCGCCCAGCGCCCGGAGGCCGAGGCCGCTGCCAAGGGAAAGCTGATCTACCAGCGCTACTGCGCGAGCTGCCACGGCACCGAGGCCCGGGGCGATGGGCCGCTCTCCGCCGATCTCAAGGTCGCGCCGAGCGACCTGGCGCGACTCGCGGAGAAGAACAAGGGCCGCTTCCCCTTCGACCTGGTGTCGCGCTCGATCGACGGCCGCCAGAAGACCCGCGGCCACGGCACCCCGGACATGCCGGTCTGGGGGGAGATCTTCCCGAACACCGCAGGGACACCCACGAGGACGACGCCGACGTCGACCGCCAGCGCGCCTCGCGCTACGTGCTGCTGCCGGGCGAGAGCGCGCTGCCAGCCATGGGCATCGACGACCTGACCACCGGGCACATGGCCAACTGGCTCGGGTGCCTGCGCACGCGCGACGAGCCCCACTGCACGGTCGAGGACGGCTTCGCGCACTCGGTGGCCTGCATCATGGCGGCGCAGTCCTACTGGTCGGGCCACAGGGTCTACTGGGACGCCGCGAGCGAGGCGATCCTCGATCACGCCTGACGACGCCGGACTACAATCGCCGCGATGCGTGGACCCTTGCTCGCCTGCCTGCTCGCTGCCGCGGCCTTCTCCCAGGGAGGGCCCCTGGGGGTATTCACCCGTTCCGCCGATGTCGGCGGTCCCTCGAGGAAGGGGTCCACGGAGTTCGACGTCTCCTCGAAGCAGTACCGGATCACCGGCGCGGGCGCCACGATCTGGGCGAGGCAGGACCAGTTCCAGTTCGTCTGGCGCGAGATCTCGGGCGACGTGGCGGTCACGGCGACGGTGCAGTTCCTCGGCGAGGGAGCCGCGCACCGCAAGGCCGGGATCATGCTGCGCCAGGCCCTCGATCCCGACTCTCCGTACGTCGACGTCGTCGTGCACGGCGACGGCATGCCCGCGGTTCAGTGGCGCAACGCCAAGGGCGACATCACGAACACGTTCGATCTCCCGTTCGACGGCCCGGGGAAGTTCAGGTTGAAGCTGCTCCGCCAGGGCGCGACGGTCAGCGCGTGGTTGGGCAGGGACGGCGCGGAGCCGAGAGAGGTCGGACGCACGCAGACCCAGTTGCCGAACGAGCTGCTGGTCGGGCTCGTGATCTGCTCGCACGTCGCGGAGGCGTCGGACACGGCCCTCTTCTCGGACGTGTCGATCGAGCCGCTCTAGCGTCGGCTCAGGCGAGCGGCCGCGGGCGCTTGCCCTCGGCGTCGCCGACCGGCCGGGGCGAGTGCTTCCCACCCCTGCAAGGAGCAACACGACGATGACCCACACGGCACGCGCGACGTTCTTCCTGGCGGCGCTGGCCCTTCCCGCGGGCCTGGCGTACGGCCAGTCCAGGGTCGTGGAGCTCGACCTGTCGGACCCGAAGCTGTGGACGGTGGACGTCGTTCACCTGGGCTCACGGCAGATCGACATCGGCTACGACCCGAAAGACGAGGCCGTGACGATGCGGCCCACCTGGTCCGGGGACGACGTCCGCTCCGCCGACGTCGCGACCCGCAACGTCGAGCACGGCCGGCTCCACGCCTACCAGCACATTGCGCCGACCGACTGCACCCAGTCCGAGGTGGGGTTCGAGATCGACATGCCTCAGGCGTACGTGGACGAAGGGAAGCTGGAGTTCGTCTTCTCGCTCCAGGCCGGGGCCGCGGGTGACTACCTGTTCAACGGCCGGACCTACACGATGGCCGACTTCGCCGGCAGCGGCGGCGCCTACAAGAAGCTGGTCGTGGTCCCGGCCGACTACCACGAGGACCTGGAGAAGCTCCGGAAGATCGAGCGGGTCAACATCATCTTCGAGCGCCGTGGCTCGCTCGTCTCGGCCCCCGTCAAGATCCGCAACCTCCGGATCGCCCTCAACGAGGACCGGATCGTCCCGCCGGCGCCGGACGCGCGCGTCACCAACCCGAGCTCGCGCTACACGTTCACCTACGACACCCAGGCAGCGATCGACGCGCTCGAGGTCCGGGTCTCCGCCGAGAGCATGGATATCACCCGCCGGCTCGATACCACCGCCGGCGGGCTCGTCCTCCTCCCGCGCTGGGGCAGCGGCCAGGTGCCCGAGGGCCACACCGGCGACGTCACGATCGCGCAGAAGCTCGGCGCCCCGCACGACTTCGAGCCCTTCCGTGTCGACTACGTCTTCAACATCCCGCAGGCGTACCTCGACGACGGCAGGCTCCAGATCGTTCCCTTCGTCCAGGCCGGCGAGAGGGGCTACTACGTCTGGAGCGGTGTCGGGAAGGACCTCTCCTCGTTCAGCGGCAAGGCGGGCCGGGACGTCGTCCTGACGCTGTCCAGCGAGGACTTCCTCGTGAACCCGCAGAAGAAGAAGAACCTGATCGAGATGGTCGGCTTCAAGCTGGACCGTCACGGTTCGGCCGTCAGCGAGCCGATCCTGCTCAAGGGCATCACGGTCAGGCTCGGCGACGAGGCTGCGGTCGACAGGTCGGGCGCCGCGCGCGAAGCGCCGTCGGCGCCGCGCAAGGAATGACCGCGGTGTCCTCCGACACCCCGACCCGGACCGGCCACACCGCGATGCCCACGCGGCGCGCGCTGCGCGCCGCGCTGGCGCTGGTCTGGCAGACGTCGCCGGGCGGCCTGCTGCTGGCGCTCGGGCTCAGCCTCGCCGGCGCCGCGCTGGCCCCGCTCGCCGTCTGGCTCACCCGGCGACTGGTCGACGACGTCGTCGCCGCCTCGGGCCGCGCCCAGGCGCTGCCGCTCGCCGACATCGTCGGGCTCGGGCTGGCGACCGCCGGTATGCTCGCGCTCGGCGAGATCTCCGAGCAGCAGGGCGGCTGGCTCGGGGAGCGGGTGGCCGCCGCCGCCATGCAGCGCTTCGCGGCGCACGGGTCCCGGCTCGACCTCGCGCAGTTCGCGGACGTCCGGCTCCACGACCAGATGAAGCGGGCGGCCGACGACATGTGGCGTCCGTACTGGCTGGTGCGCAGCCTCTTCTGGATGCTCAGCTCCAGCCTGAGCGTGCTCGCC
>JBGASI010000271.1:0-8277 GCA_044229815.1 Vicinamibacteria bacterium
GCGCTTCAGCGGAGCGAGGAACGGCTGCGCACGGTCGTGACCTCCATGGCCGAGGGCCTGGTCATGCAGGACGCGAGCGGGGCGATCGTCACGTGCAACCCGGCGGCCGAGCGGATCCTCGGCCTGAGCCGGGACCAGATGGAGGGCCGCCACTCCGTGGACCCGCGCTGGCGCTCGATCCACGAGGACGACAGCCCCTTCCCGGGAGGCGAACACCCGGCCATGGTGACCCTGCGGACCGGCGTCGCCTTGCGGAATGTCGTCATGGGTGTTCACAAGCCGGACGGCTCGTTGACGTGGATCTCGATCGCCTCGGAGCCGTTGCGCGTCGAACCCGGGGATGCGCCGTACGCGGTCATCACGACGTTCAGCGACATCACCGCCGTCCGAGAGGTTGCCGCGAGGCTCGAGGAGACCTCTCAACGCCTCACCTTCGTGCTCGACGGCTCGAACGACGGCTACTGGGACTGCCACCTCCCCAGCGGGCACGTGCTGTTCAGCGAGCGCTGGGCGGCCATGTTCGGTTACGAGGTCGCGGAACTGGAGCCGAGCATCGCGACCTCGGAACGGATGACCCACCCCGACGACCGGGAGCGGTGCTGGACCGAGTTCCGGCGCTACCTGGCCGGCGAGGTGGATCGGCTCGTCGTCGAGGCTCGCGTCCGCCACAAGGACGGCCGCTGGGTATGGGTGCTCGTGCGCGGCAAGGTCGTGGAGCGCGATGCCGCCGGCGCGCCGCTGCGCGCCAGCGGAACCTACACCGACATCTCCGAGCGCAAGGCGGCCGAGGAAGCAATGCGGTCGACCTACGCCGAGAACGCGGCCCTGGTCGAGGAGTTGCGCGAGGCGATCGCCAGCGTCAGGACGCTCACCGGCTTCCTGCCGATCTGCATGTTCTGCAAGAAGATCCGCGACGACAGGGGCTACTGGGAGCAGATCGAGCGGTACATCGCGGCGCACGCCGACGTGCGCTTCAGCCACGGCCTCTGCCCGGAGTGCCGCGAGATTCACTTCCCCCGCCCGGAGGGCGCCCGCGAGCCGGAGTGAGCGGTCGGCACGAGGCCGACGCCGTCGCGACTAGGCCGGCGGCGCCGCCTTGAGGTTCGCGACACAGCTCGGGCAGATGCCGCTCGTCACGGGCCGCGAGGTCCGCGCGGCGATGTAGTCCTCGATCTTCTGCCAGGAGTCGTCGGCGACCCGCACGCTCTTGCACCACGCGCAGACGGGCACCAGGACCTCGAGGGCCGCGGCTTCCTGCTCCAGCACCCGGTAGCGGCGCGCGACCGAGTCGAGCAGCACGGCGAAGGAGCAGAAGACGACGATCCGGATGGCCGCGTTGATCGCGATCTCGAGGTCCGTCTGCGGCGTCGACGAGAGCATGACGTGGGCGGCGCGAATCAAGGGGAGCACGATGCCAAGGACGAGGCCCCAGCGTCTGCCGCTGAACCACGCGGCCAGAGTCACGGGAAGCATGAAGGTGATGGGGAACTGGATGTAGGGGCTGGTGATGGCGTCGAGCCAGACGAGGATCGCCGACAGGGCGAGCGCGTAGAGCGTGGCGCGGTGGCTGCGGCCCTCCAGGTGGCGGCTGATCGCCCGGAGGGCGCTCATCGGGTCCCGGCTCCACCCAGCCGCGGCCTCGCGCGAAGCCAGCGCATCGCTTCGTCGAAGTCACGGAAGACCCGCGTGTCCTTCGGCAGGTGGCCCTGGGTGAGCAGCTCGAACATGCGCGCGAGGCCGAACGCGACCGGGGTCGTGGCGACGATGGCCAGGCCGGCCACCGCGTCGGACCGCGGCTGAGCCGGGTCGCCGGCCATGAGGGTGCCCAGGTCGCGCAGGCCCACGGGCGTGACCTCGATCCGTTCCACGCCGCGCAGGTCGGCCAGGTCGTGCGCCAGGGGGTCGAAGCCGGGCTGCGCGATGAGGTCCCGGTAGGCCTGCACGAGGGAGGCGTCGTCGACGGTGCCGGTGTACGTGGCGGTCCGGATGGCCGCCTCGGCGTCATAGCTGAACCGAATGGGTGGATCCGGCGTCATCTCGCTTCCCGGTCACGGGTCGGCGCTGGTTCTTCGCGAACGGGGCGTCTGCTGCCGTGCCGATCGGCGCGCCAAGAATATTACAGCATCTGCCGAGACCCCGCTTCCGTCCGGTTCAGCCATCGACCCACTCCCCGACGAGCCATGAGCAGGCGCCGCGCCCATCGGATCCTGGGTGGCAAGGATTCCCGACGGGCGTGGCTGGCCGCCGCCGGTTGGTGTGTCAACTCGCTGTTTGACAGAGCTTTACGGCCGGGCCCCGCGTTGGCGCATCGATTGCTCAAGCCGTGGCGAGAGGTGCGAGGGTATGGGATCTCGCCAGTCCACCAGTCAGGACGCCCCGCCGGCGAAACGGATCCTCACGGTGGACGACAACCCCGTGATGCGCGCCACGTTGCGCGCGATGCTCCGAACGGACAGCGACTATCGCTGGGAGGTCGTGGAGGCGAGCAGTGGCCCCGACTTCCTCCTGGCGTTGAGCCTGCACGCGCCCTTCGATGTGGTCTCGCTCGACGTGCAGATGCCTGGCATGGACGGCTTCGCCGCCTGTCGTGCGCTGAGAGACGTCGATCCGCTCGTCCCCGTGCTGTTCCTGACCGCCGAGGGGGACCCCGCCAGCTACATCAAGGGTCGTGTCGCGGGCGGCGACTCCTACCTGTGCAAGCCGTTCTCGGCCTCGGGCCTCATGGCGGCCCTTCACGTCCTCGTGAGCCTCAAGCGGAGGGTGGCCAACTGACGATGCAGCACCGCGACGGCCACCGCCTTCCGGTACGGCTCGCGGTTCGAGCGCTGCGCAACGCGTCCGACGTAGGGCTACCGGCCCCAGCCGGGGAGCGCGGCCGCCTGCTTCACCCACTTCGCGAACTGCTTCTCGTCGAGCGGGTCGTCCTGGCGGATGTCGAGGTGGCGCGCGTCCTGGCCCTTGCTGGCCACGGGCGGGAGCGGTCGCAGGGAGGTGCCGCGGAAGAAGGTCACCTTGACGTGGTGCGTGAAGCTGTGGATCGCGAGGAACCAGCCCTGGCCTTC
The DNA here is from genome assembly GCA_044229815.1 of Vicinamibacteria bacterium. Classification (GTDB taxonomy): domain Bacteria; phylum Acidobacteriota; class Vicinamibacteria; order Fen-336; family Fen-336; genus DATBSL01. Next base: position 3,063 of record JBGASI010000271.1, read on the forward strand.
GATGCCGTAGAAGGGCGAGTTCCACTTCACGGCCTTGCGCACGTGGGGGACGGTGCGGACGATCAGGGCGTCGAGCCGGCGGCCGACGTCGCGCTTCCAGCCCGGCATCGCGGCGATGTAGGCCTGCACCGGGGCGTCGCCGTCGGCCTTCGCGATGCGGGGGTTGCCGCCGGACAGCAGCTTCACCGGCCTGGCCTTGGCGCTCGGCTTCCGCTTCGCCGCGGCTGGCGACCGCCGCGAGTCCCCGTCCTCGACATTGAGCGCGACCGCGGCGCGGATGAGCGCCTTCAGGGCCTTCTCATCGACCTTGTCGCCCTCGCGGAGGTCGATGGCGCGCCGGACGTTCCCGTCGAGGCTGGAGTTGAACAGGCGGGACGGGTCCTCCAGCGCGGCCCCCTTGGCGAACGTCATCTTGACGACGCTCTTGTACGTCTCTCCCGTGCAGACGATGCCGCCGCGGGACCAGACGGGGGTGTTCCACTTCCACTCTTCGACGATCGCGGGGTCCGCCCCGCGGATGATCGCGCGGGCCCTCGCGAGCGTCTTCCCGCGCCAGTCCTCAAGCTCCCGGATCTTGGCGTCGATCAACGCCGAGGCCGACTCCGCCGGGACGGGCTTCTTCATCTGTCGCTCTCCACCGGGACGGGACTACTCGTCCCCGCGCCACGCTTCGGCGACGGCTCGATCCCATTTCTCGACGAGCTCGGGCGAGCGCGCCACCAGGTCGGCGCGGATCGCGTCGCGTTCGAACCCGAGCCGGATCAGCTCCATGACGTCGGCAAGGTCCTTCGGGCGGGGTGACTTGAGCTTGAGGTAGATCAGCACCGGCAGCGGCGCCACGGGGACGCCGCCGGACGGAGCGATCTCGAGCGCGTCCTCGAGCTCGTTGGCGCTGGCGGAGAGCAGGTCGACGGCGACGCCGCCGACCTGGATCGGGACCCCGTACTTCATGGTCACGAGCCCGCCCGCGTGACGCTCGAAGGCCTCCTCCCCGACGAGGAAGTCGACGTCCCTCGTGGCGCGGGCGTGTCCCCACGCTCCCACGGCCAGGCCGCCGACCAGGGCGTGCCGCACGCCCAACTCGGTGAGCCGCGCCGAGGCCACGCGCATGGCGTCGAGGATGCGTGGGGCCACCGCGTCGTCGAGCAGGGAGACATCGGGTGTCCTGGGCGCCATGCGCGGCGTTCCTCCGAGGGAGAGGTGTGGCGTGGCCAACACGTGGTCAGTATGGCACGGCCGGCGGCCGAGCCCTGCCTGTCGGCGAGGCCGCGGCTACTCGATCGCGGGGGCCGGCTGCGACGGGCGCTCGAGGACCTCGCCGCTGCCCTCGGGGCGCCGATCGGCGGCGGGTGCGGTCGCCGCGACCGGCACGGGCAGAAGGGCCTCGGCGAGCGCGCAGCGGACCACTTCCGCGAGGCGCGTGAAGTCCCCCGGCGGAGCGGCGAAGGGGATGAGAAGCGAACCCCCGTGACCGAGGCTGAAGGCGACGGTCACGCCATTCCTCGGTGAGCACCGCACGACGCAGCGTTCGATCTCGACCGCGTAACCGACCGCGCCTATCTCGATCGCCCGCACCCAGCGGAGGCGCATTTCCTCGTCGGGAACACCCTCGATGTCGCAGCGCACGCTGGAGCAGCGTACTCGCCTCGCCGCCCCTGTGTGCCCCATGAAGGCGGTCGCGGCCAAATCCAAGGTCCTTGTCCACCAACATCTTCAGGTTTTGACCGGGTAGAATCCACTCAGTACCTGTGGATCATCCGGGCCATTGCCCTGCGGACGAGCGCTGGGGCAGGGTGAGTCTCGGCCATAGTTCGTACTCGAATGTCGCCACGGGCTCGGCCCGGAGGACTGCATGAACTCGACTTCGCTCCGTCGTTGCGCGCTGGCGCTCCTGACCCTGGCGGCCGCCGCGACGGCACACCCTGACGGGGCCGCCCAGGCCGCCCTCGCGCCGTCGCCGGAGCGGGCGCGACCGCGCCTGGCCCTCGTGCTCAGCGGGGGCGGCGCGCGCGGTGTCGCGCACATCGGCGCGCTGCGCGCGCTCGAGGAGGCGGGCCTGCCGATCGACGCGATCGTGGCCAACAGCATGGGCTCGATCGTCGGCGGCATCTACGCCACGGGCCGCGACGCCGACCAGCTCGAGCGGATCGTGCGCTCGCTCGACTGGGCGGCGCTGTTCAGTGGCCGCGCGGACCGGCGGCTGCTGCAGGTGCCGGCGCGCCGCGACCGCTACGAGTCCGTCGCCGGCCTGAGCTTCGACTGGAAGACGGTGCGGCTGGCCGGCGGACTGGTCGCGGAACACCGCATCAACCGCTTCCTGATCGAGAACCTGGCCGCCGCAGGCTACGCCGCCGGCGGCGACTTCGACCGACTGCCGATCCCGTTCCGCGCGGTCGCGACCGACCTCGGGAACGGCGAGCTGGTCGTGCTCGGCTCGGGCGATCTCGCGCGGGCGGTGCGGGCCAGCATGTCGATCCCGCTCGTGTTCCCCCCCGTCGACTGGGGCGGCAGGCGACTCGTCGACGGCCTGGTCGCCAACAACCTGCCGGTCGACGTGGGCCGGCGGCTCGAACCGCAGGTGCTGGTGGCGGTCGACATCGGCAGCCCGCCGCTCGAGCCCGGCGACTACCAGAGCGCCTTCGGCGTCGCCTCGCAGGTGAACGAGCTGCACACGCGGCGGCGCTACCGCGACTTCGAGGCCGACGCCGACGTGCTCGTCCGGCCCGATCTCGGCAGGCACTCGGCCACCGACTACTCGGGCTTCGACGCCCTGATCCAGGCGGGCTACGAGGCCACGCGGGCCGCGCTGCCGCGGATCCGCGAGAAGCTCGCGGCGGCGGAGATCGGCGACCCGGCGCCGCGCAGCCGCAGGCCGACCGGCCCGTCGCTCGACGGCGCGCGGATCGTGGAGGTCACGGTTCGCGGGCAGGAGCGGGTGAGCGAGCGGCTGGTGCGCCGCACCTTCAACATCCCGACCGGCGTCCCCTTCGCCATGGAGAAGGGGCTGCGGGCCTTCGACAAGATCGAGGCGGGGACGCTGCTCGATCGCGTCTGGATGGAGTTCGAGCCGGTGGCGGACGGCGTACGGGTCGTGCTGCGGGTCAAGGAGGCGCCGCCGAACCGTGCCGAGGTGGGCCTCGGCTTCAGCGAGTGGGAGCGCGCGCGCGGCTTCGTGCGCCTGCTCAACCGCAACTCGTTCGGGTTCGGCGAGCAGATCGAGCTGACCGCCGCGGCGAGCGACGCGGAGACCTTCGTCACCGGCACGCTGCGCGGCGACCGGCTGTTCGTCTCGCCGGTCGCCTACCGCGTCTCCGGCTACTGGCTCAGGGACAAGCCGCGCTTCTTCGCCGCGGACGGTGCCGAGCTCAACCGGGGGCGCTTCGTGAGGCAGGGCGGAGAGGCGGCGCTCGGGGCGCCCCTCAAGCGCTGGGCCTACATCGAGGCGGGCCTGCGCTTCGGGCGGGTCGTGACGGACGAGCAGCCGGGCGTGCCGGCGCCCGCCGCCAGCGACCAAGTCGGGGTGGTGTTCGCGAGCGCCGCGCTCCCGCGCGCGCCGAGTGGAGCCTCGCCGGGCTCGGCGCCGAGCGCGAGCACTGGAGCTTCAGGGCCGAGGGCCGCCGCGCGCAGCAGCTGTCGGCGAAGCTCGGGCTGCAGCTCGACGGCTGGCTCGGTCTCTCGGGGCGCGACCTGCCCGTCTACGACTGGTACCGGCTCGGCGGCGTCACGCTCGTACCCGGCTATCGGCACGAGGAGCTCAAGGGCGCCCAGGCGTTCGCCGGCGCGCTCAGCCTGCGCTACCGCCTGGGGGGGAAGCTGCGCCTGCTGGCGCGCGCGGGCGCAGGCAACGTCTTCGACACCCGGGGCGCGCTCGGTCTCGCGGGGCTGCGCTGGGGGGTGGGGGCGGGGGCCATGTACCCAAGCCCCCTCGGTCCGGTAGCCGTCGAGCTCGGGGTCAACGACGCGGGACAGACGCTCAGCTCGCTCTCGATCGGCTGGAACTGACCCGTCGCCGCCGCGGCCTGCGGGACCTCGGCTGCCCCGCGCGTGGCTAGAATGGGGTATGGCGCGGCCCGACAAGGACTCCGGCACGGAGGTCGTCGAGAAGCCCAAGGCCGTGACGAAGCGGCCCCGGCTGTACCACGTCGTCCTGCTCAACGACGACTACACGACCATGGAGTTCGTCGTGCACGTGCTCGAGAACGTCTTCGAGAAGGGGCCGGCCGAGGCCTACCGGATCATGATGGAGGTGCACCTGCAGGGCCGGGGCGTCTGCGGCGCTTTCACCTACGAGGTGGCGGAGACGAAGGTCGAGACCGTGCACGACATGGCCCGCGAGGAGGGTTTCCCCCTGCGCGCGGGCATCGAGGAGGCTTGAAGGTGTTCAACGCAGCGCTGGAGCGCGTGCTCAACGTGGCAGCCCGGGAGGCGATGGTGCGCCGCCACGCGGACCTGACGGTGGAGCACCTGCTCTTCGCCGCCGCCCACGACCCGGAGGGCGAGGAGATCCTCGAGGCGGCAGGCGCCGACGTGCCACGGCTGCGCAAGGAGCTGGCGGACTTCCTCGAGCAGACGATGCAGAAACTGCCGCCCGGCTCGCGCCGGCCGCCCCAGCAGACGCTGGCGTTCCGGCGCGTGCTGCAGACCGCGGTCGTCCACGTGCAGAGCGCTGGCAAGGACGAGGCCGGGGTCGGCGACATGCTGGCCGCCCTCATGCGCGAGGCCCGCTCGCACGCGGTCGAGCTGCTGAGCGGCCAGGGCGTCACCCGCCTCGACCTGCTCAACTTCATCTCGCACGGCGTGCGCAAGGGACCCGCGCGCGGCCGCGACGGCGGCGCGGACGAGCAGGAGGCCCCCGGCGGCGAGCCGGGCGGCGAGGACGCAGCCGCCTCGCGCGACCCGCTCCAGGCCTACGCCTCCAACCTCACGCAACGCGCCCGCGACGGCAAGCTCGACCCGGTGATCGGCCGCGCGCGCGAGATGAACCGCGCGCTCGAGGTGCTGTGCCGCCGGCGCAAGAACAACCCGGTGTTCGTCGGCGAGCCGGGCGTCGGCAAGACCGCGATCGTCGAGGGCCTCGCCCAGAAGCTGGTCGAGGAGGGCTGCCCCGAGGCGCTGCAGGGGGCCGAGGTCTTCTCGCTCGACACCGGGGCGCTGCTCGCCGGCACCCGCTACCGGGGCGACTTCGAGGAGCGCTTCAAGCTGGTGATCGCCGCCC
>JBGASI010000272.1:0-11104 GCA_044229815.1 Vicinamibacteria bacterium
GGCGGGCTTCCGCGAGGCCGTCCTCGAACGGGAGCACGGTGACGGCCACTCCCGCGGCGGGCTTGCCGTCGACCAGGACCCGGCCACGGATCTCGCCCGCGACCGCGGGCGCGACGAGCGAGAGGGCGAGAGCGAGAGCCGACGCGAGGTGTCTCATGGCGCCTCCGGGGAACCGTCTGCTTTGGACGCACGGACCGGGCCCGCGGTCGGACCCGTCAGTTCAGCTTCCAGATCGCGTGGTTGAGGGCGGCCGCGAAGGCCACCCACGCCAGGTACGGCACGAGCAGCAGCGCCGCCCGCTTGTCGACGCGCCAGAACGCCACGATCGTGGCCGCGATCGCGGCGCACAGCAGCAGTATCGCCGCCAGCGCCGGGCCCGGGCGGTGCGCGACGAAGAACAGCCAGGGCCAGGCGAGGTTGAGCGCCAGCTGCGCGAGGTAGACGAGCGGCGCGCGGCGCGCGCGGCCCCCGCGCCAGGCGAGGAAACCCGCCAGCGCGAGTGCGGAGTACAGCAGCGTCCAGACGGGCCCGAAGACCCAGCCGGGCGGGGTCCAGGACGGCTTGCGCAGGGCCGGGTACCACTCCGCCGCGGCGGAGCGGGCCGCCACACCGCCCAGGGCGGAGACGCCGAAGCAGAGCACGACGAAGGCGACGAGGCCGAGCGCGTCGCGGGTGCGCGAGACGGCCGGGCGCCCCGTGGCCTCGGCGTGCACGGCGGCGGCCTAGGAGGTCCTCGGCCGCGCCGCGCGCAGCGCGCTCAGCAGCGAGCGGCCCTCGCGCTTCCTCTGCGCGTTCCACTCGACCACGTCGTCGAGGGCGCTGTAGGCGGCGGGCACCACGAAGAGCGTCAGCGCGGTGGAGACGATCATGCCCCCGACGATCGAGAGCGCCATCGGCCGCTGCAGCTCGGCGCCCGGCCCGAGCGCGAGCGCCGGCGGCAGGGCGCCCGCGATCGTCGCGATCGAGGTCATCAGGATCGGCCGCAGCCGCACCGGGCAGGCGTGCAGCAGCGCGTCGCGCTGCGACATCCCCTCCGCGCGGGCCTGGTTCGTGAAATCGACCAGTAGGATCGAGTTCTTCTTGGCGATGCCCATCAGCAGGATGATGCCGAGCATGCTGTAGACGTTGATGCTCTGGCCCGCCAGGTAGAGCGCTATCAGCGCGCCGCTGACGCTGAAGGGCAGCGCCAGCAGCACCGTGAACGGGTGGGTGAAGGCGTTGAACTGCGACGCCAGCACCATGTAGGCCACGATCAGGCCCAGGATCATCGCGAAGACCAGCGACTCGAACGACTCGGCGAAGGTGCGCGCGGTGCCCGAGGCGACGACGCGGTAGCCGTCGGGCATCGACTCGCGCGCGATCGCCATCGAGCGCTCGATCGCGAGGTTCTGCGAGACGCCCGGCAGCACGTTGGCGGTGATGGTGATCGCGCGCTCGCGATCGCGGCGGGTGATCGTCTGCAGCGTGGGCCGCTGCTCGATGCGCACGATGTCGCCCAGGCGCACCAGCCCGCCGCCCGTCGTCCTCACCAGCAGCCGCTGGATGTCCTCCGGCCGCTGCCGCTGCTGCGACAGCAGGCGCACGCGGATGTCGAAGCGCCGGCCCTTGTCCTTGAACTTCCCGATGCGCTGGCCGCCGATCGCGGAGTTGATCGTCTCGCCGATCTCGGCCATCGAGATGCCGAGGTCGGCCGCCTTGTTGCGGTCGGGGAAGACCTGCACCTCGGGCATGCCGACCTGGTAGTCGCTGTTCACGTCCGTGACCAGGCCCGATTGCAGCATCTTCTCGGAGATCAGCCGCGAGGCGCGCCCGAGCTCGTCCCAGTCGCGGCCGCGGATGTTGAACTCCACCGGGAAGCCGCCGCCGCGGCCGGGGCTGAAGCTGCGCTGGGAGAAGTCCTGCATCACGATGCGCGCGCCAGGGAAGCGGCTGGTCGCCTGGCGGGCGACCCCCATCAACTCCTCCTGGGAGAGGCGCTTGCCGGTCTTCGGGTCCCGCGGGCGCTCGGCAGGGTCTCGCATCGTCACGAACACGAAGCCGCTGTTGACCTCGCCGCCGCCGAAGCCGCCGACGAAGCCGCCGTACATCTCGACCTCCGGGCGGCCCCGCAGGAACTGCTCGATCTGGCTCAGGATCCGCTCGGTGGTGTCGAGGCTCGATCCCACGGGCGTCTGGAAGCGGATCCCGAAGCGGCTCATGTCCTGGGACGGGATGAACTCCTGCCGCAGCAGCTTGACCATCCCGAGGGAGAGCACGAACAGGACCGTCGCGCCGATCAGCACCAGGTTCCGGTGGCGCAGGGCGGGCACGAGCAGGCGCTGGTAGCCCGCGGCAAGGCGGGCGAAGCTGGTGGTCACCCAGCGCTCGAGGCGGCTCGAGCGCACGCCGACCTCCAGCATCCGCGAGAGCCGCATCGGCGCCAGCGTGAGCGCCTCGAGCAGCGAGATCAGGACCGCGACCGAGATCGTGACCCCGAACTGGAAGAAAAACTTGCCGATGATGCCCTTCATGAAGGCGACCGGCAGGAAGATCGCGATGATCGCGAGCGTCGCGGCAGCGGCCGCGAAGGTGATCTCGCGCGCGCCGTTCGAAGCGGCGGAGACCTTGCCCTCGCCGTGCTCGCGGTGGCGGTAGATGTTCTCGAGCACCATGATCGCGTCGTCGACCACGATCCCGACCACCAGCGTCAGCCCGAGCACGGTATACGTGTTCAGCGTGAAGCCGAACACGTACATGACGATGAAGGTCCCCAGGATCGAGGTCGGTATCGCCAGCAGCACGTTGAGCGTCGTCGACCAGGAACCGAGGAAGATCCAGCAGACGAGGCTCGTCAGCAGCGCCGCGAGCACCAGCGTGAACAGGATCTCGTTGATCGCCCGCTCGACGAACACCGTGGTGTCGAAGTTGATGGCGAGAAAGAGCCCCTCGGGGAGCTGCCGCTCGATCTCGGCGAGCTTCGCCCGCACGTCCCGGCCCACCTGGACCGCGTTCGCGCCGCGCAGCTTCGTGATGCCGAAGCCGATCGCGGGCTCGCCCATCGCGCGGTAGACGCGGCGGCGGTCTTCGAGCCCGTCCTCGACCACGGCCACGTCGCGCATGCGCACCGGCGCGCCGTCGCGGTAGGTGATCACGAGGTTGCGGAAGCCCTCGACGTCGATCGCCTCGCCCTCCGCCCGCACGTTCATCTCGCGCGCTTCGCTCTCGATGCGGCCGGCGGGCACCTCGAGGTGCTCGCGCTGGATCGCCGCGTTCACGTCCTGGACGGTGAGGCCCTGGGCCTCCAGCTTCACCGCGTCGTACCAGACCCGCACGTTGCGGTCGCGGAAGCCCGAGAGCTGGATCTCGCCGACGCCCGGCACCACCTGGAGTTGCGGGCGGACGACGTTGCGGATGTAGTCGGCCACGAAGGTGGGCGGCCGGCTGCCCGCGATCGCGATCCGCATGATCGGCTCGTCCTCGGGGTTCGTCTTGCTGACGATCGCCGGGTCGATGCCGAGCGGCAGCCGCCGCTGCAGCTGCGCCAGCTTGGCCTGGACGTCCTGCATCGCCACGTCGATGTCGCGCTCGAGCTCGAACTCGACGGTGATGTTGGCGCTGCCCTGGCGCGAGGAGGAGGAGACCTCCTTCACCCCCTCGACGGAGGTGACCGCGTCCTCGACGAGGTCGACGACGTCGGTCTCCATGATCTCGGGCGAAGCGCCCTCCCAGCTGATCGAGACGTTCACGACCGGGAAGTCGACGTCCGGGTTCTGGCTGACCCCGAGCCCCTTGAAGACCGTGCCGACGCCCGTGAAGCACAGGATCCCGAAGCCGATCAGGGCGAACATGAGGATCCACGCGAAGACGTGGTTTCGGATCGAGATGTCCGCCAGGGTCATGCTCGTGGCGATCTTGTACGGATCCTCGGGCTCGGACTGTGGCCGACGCTCCTCGCTCATGGCCCGCTCCTACTTCGTCGCCGCTGCCGGCGCGGCGTCCCGGGCGCCGGCCACGCCCGCCTTCTCCGGCTCCACGGCCTCGACCACGACGCCGTCCGCGAGCCGGTCCGAGCCCTCCGTGACCACCAGCTCGCCCTGGTTCAGGCCGGACACGATCTCGACGATGCCGGTGCCGGTGCGCAACCCGAGCTGGATCGGGCGCAGGACGGCCTTGCCATCGCGGACCACGTAGGTCACGAAGCCCTGCTCGCTCGCCTGGATGGCGCTCTCGGGCACCACGACCGCGTTGCGCCGCTGCTCGCCCGTCAGGGTGACCTCGGCGAAGAAGCCCGGCTTGAGCTCTTCGGGTTTCTGCACCCAGGCGAGCGCCTCGACCTGGCGCGTCGCCGGGTCGGCCACGCGACCGACGTGGTAGATGCGGGCGGCGAAGTCGCGTGGCCCGAGCGCCGCGACACGGAAGGTCAGCCCGGCGCCGTCGCGGGCCGCCAGCGACTCCGCCTCGGACACCTTGAAGCGCAGGCGCAGGCGGCTCGCGTCCACGATCGTCGCCAGGACGGTCCCGGTGCGCACGAACTGGCCGGTGTCGACGCTGCGCGTGTTGATGACGCCGGCGATCGGCGCGCGCACCTCGGCGCGCTGGAGGTTCTGCTGCGCGATGCCGACCGCCGCCTTCGAAACCGCGACCGCCGCGCCGAGCCGCGCGCTGCCGGATTGCGAGCGTGTCAGCTCCTCGGCGGAGAGCAGGTCGTTCTGCGCGAGCGCCTCGCGGCGCCTCAGGTCCGCCTCCGCCTGGCCGCGCTCGGCTTGCGCCTGCTCGAGCGTCGCCTTGGCGCGCTCGGCCTCGAGCCGGTAGCGGTCCGGGTCGATACGCAGCAGGACGGTGCGCTGCGTCACGTGGTCGCCCTCGCGGAAGGTCACGTTCGTCGCGACGCCCTCCACCTGCGCGGTCACCTGCACCATGTCCTGCGCCTCGAGCGACCCGAGGGCCTTGATCTGATAGACGACGTCCCGTACGACGACCGGGGCGACGCGGACGCGCAGCGCCGGGCGCTGCGGGCGGGCCGCCTTGGTGTCTTCAGCGCCTCCGCAGGAGGAGGCGAGGGGCAGCGCGAGCAGCGGGAGGAGCAACGACAGATTGGGTCTCACGGGGGGTCCTCGGGGTGAAGCGGGCGCGTCCGGCCGCGGTGGCGCGGACCAGACGTCGATTCTAGACCCTGGGCGAGCGAGGAGGTTGTACGGCGGGGGGTAAGGAATGTAAGTCGCGGTAGAGTGTCTGGATGCACGATCCACGCGTCCCTGAGACGCTCGAGGGCTGGAGCGTCCTGCACCAGATGTACCGCATCCGCTGGAGCGAGTGGCTGCGGCTGCCGGCCGAGGAGCGCCACGCGCGCGGCGAGGAGGCGGCGCAGGCCCTCCTCGGCATGCAGCGCGGGGCCGAGGGCAGGACGGTGCCCGTGACTTTGCTCGGTCACAAGGGAGACCTGATGCTCGTGCACCTGCGGCGCGACTTCGAGGCGCTGCAGGAGGCGCAGCTGGCCGTCGCGCGGCTCGGCCTCGCCTCCCACCTCGAGCCCACGACGTCGTTCGTGTCGGTGGTCGAGCTCGGGATGTACGAGATGACGGCGCTGATCCACCACCGGCTGGCCGAGCGCGGGCTCGAGCCCGGCTCGGAGGAACACGAGCGGGCCTTCGACGGCGAGATGGAGGAACAGCGCCGGCGCGTCTCGGGCCGTTTGTGGGCGCAGCTGCCGGCCCGGCGCCACGTCTGCTTCTACCCGATGAACAAGAGGCGCGGCGAGCAGCGGAACTGGTACGCGGAGCCGGTCGAGGAGCGCGCGCGCATGATGCTCGAGCACGGCAAGATCGGCCGCCGCTACGCGGGGCAGGTCGCGCAGGTCATCTCCGGTGCGATCGGCCTCGACGACTGGGAGTGGGGCGTCGACCTCTTCGCGGACGACCCGGTGGTGTTCAAGAAGCTGATCTACGAGATGCGCTTCGACGAGGCCTCGGCCTGGTACGCCGAGTTCGGGCCCTTCTACGTCGGCCTGCAGTTCTCGCCGTCGCAACTGCCGGGCTACCTCGAGGGCGCCGTGCCACGGCTGTGCCCGCCCGCCGTGGAGGCCTAGGACAGCTCGCGGACGAGCGTCTCGAGCAGGGCGTGGGCCTCGGGCCGCACGGCCGCCGCCGTCGCCAGCCCGAGGAGTCCCCCGAGCAGCGCGAGGGCGAGCGCCGCGCGCCGCGGCGAGCCGGTGCCCGACGGAGCGCCTTGCGGCTCGCGGTCGGCGAGCGCCCTCACCCGCCGCGCCAGCGGCTCGTCGTTGTGCAGGCCGGGCAGCGGCAACGCGAGGCGCCGGCCCGGGGGCACCAGGGCCGCGGCCTTCACGAGGGCACGGGCGAGCTGAAGCGGGGCAACGCTGGCGCAGGCCGCGAGGTCCGCCGCTTCCTCGGCCGCCTCCTCGAAGGCGCGGCGCAGGCGCGCGCCGGCGGGCAGCCAGACCAGCGGGTCGGGCGAGGCGGCGAGCAGCAGCCGCTTGAGGTTGTCGCGGGCCGCCGCGTGCCCGAGTTCGTGGGCGACGACGGCGCGCAGCTCCTCGCGGTCCCGCGCGGCCACGCGCGGGTGCGCCAGCAGCCGGCGCGGCCGCGCGAGGCCGACGAGCGCGGCGACCCGAGCACGGCGCCGGCGAGGGCCGGCAGCGCGAGCGCCGGCCCGAGGCGCTCGGCGGCCCCGGCAGGCTCGCGCGCGATCCAGGCGGGAACCACGACGAACAGCCCGGCGACGAGCCCGCCGGCCGCCGGCAGGAGCGCGAGCGCGAGGAAGCCCGACGCGCGCGCGCCCGCGCTCAGCCGGGCGAGGCGGGGCTCGACGCCGGGCAGCCGCCGGGCGACGACGAGCGAGCCGGCCGTCGCGACGGCGACGTGGGCGGCGAGCGCGAGCGCGAGGCCGAGCAGCGCGAGGCTCACGGGCGTTGCTTCGCGCGCAGGGAGCGTTCCTTCTCGCGGACGAGCCGCTCCAGCTCCGGGAGCAGCGCGCGATCCCGCTCCCCCACGGCGTCGACGAGCGTCGACAGGATCGGCCGGGCGCTGCCGCGGCCGAGCAGCCGGTCGAGCGCGCGCCGCAGGCGGCCCGCCGCGAACGCCTCGCGGGTCTCGCGCGCGGCGTAGCGGAAGGCCCGGCCCTGGCGCTGGCGCTCCAGCACGCCCTTCTTGTAGAGCCTGTCGAGCGTCGTCATCACGGTGGTGTAGGCGAGAGAGCCGGGCAGCTCGGCCTGCGCCTCGCGCACCGACAGGCCGTGCGGGCGCCGCCACAGCAGCTCGAGCACGCGCTCCTCCAGCGGTCCGAGCTCGCTCACCCGGCGAGTATCGCTCAGAAGCGCAGCTCGTAGCGGGCGAACAGCCCGCGCCCCGGGGCGTCGAGGCCCCACGACACCCCGCGGTAGTTGCGGTCGCCGAGGTTCTCGAGGTCGAGCAGCAGCTCGTGCCGCGCGCCGAAACGCACGGCGCCGCGCACGCCGAAGACCGCGTAGCCGGGCAGGGCGGTGAACAGGGGCGCGGCGGCGCCGCTCGGACCGAGCACGCGGGCCTGCACCTCGGCGAGCGTCTCGCCGGTCGCGAGCAGCAGGTCGTCGGCGTTGCCGGCGACCCCGTCGGGCCCCGGGCCGACCAGGCCGCGGGCGCGGGCGCCGTTGCCGAAGAAGCTGGCGATGCTCGAGCGGGAACGGTTCGCGCCCGTGCGGCGGTCCTCGAGGTCGAGCGTCGAGAGCCGGTCCTGGCGCGCGGCCGCGTGCAGGTACGGCTCCAGCCAGAAGCGCCGGCCCGCGCGCGGCGCGAAACGCAGCCGCAGCCAGGCGTCCGGCGCGGGCGTCCCGCCCTCGATGTTCGGCGGGCGTCCGGTGCGGCGGTCCTCCGCGCGGATCGCCGTGGCCACCCCCGCGAGCCTGAGCCACGAGGCGAGCCCGGCCTCGAAGCTCGCCTCGAGCCCGCGCAGGCGTGCCTCGTCGAAGTTGACGCGCGCCAGGACGGGGCTGCTCGAGGCCGCGACGAAGACGACGCCGCTGTCGAGCTGGCGCACGATCGGCTCGCCGGCCAGGCTGGTCCCGACCGCGCCCGCGGGCAGGATGAGCGCCTGCTTCGCGACGTTGCGCCGGATGTCCGTGCGGAAGGCGGTCAGGTCCGCCCGCAGCCGCGGCGAGCGCCAGCGCAGGCCGAGCTCCCCGCTGAGGCTCGTCTCGGGCTCGAGCACCCGCAGCGTCGCGCCCGTGCTCGCGGCCGTGGCGTCGGCGGTGCTGCCGACCGTCGCGCCGAGCCCGGCGACCTCGCGGGCCGAGACCTCGTAGCCCGAGCCGGTGAGGCCGAAGGTGCCGAGGTCGGTGACGTCCGGGGCGCGGAAGCCGCTGCTGACGTTCGCCGAGACGGCCAGGGCGCGCGTCGCCTGCCACAGAGCGCCCGTACGCCAGGTGAGCGCGCTCGTGTGATACGCGTCGTCCGGCCACAGCGGCTTGCCCGCGACGAGGGCGCTGTCGGCGGCCTGCGCCTCGTAGGACGCCGCGCTCCAGCGCAGCGCGCCATTGAGGCGCAGGCGGCCGGGCACGGCCTCGAAGGCGTCCTGCAGGAAGGCGCCCCCGTGGCGGTAGCTCGCGCCGTCCGGCAGGCGGCCGCGTCTGGGCGCGATGGCGCCGGTGGCCGGGCTGAAGCCGAACGAGGCCGCGCGCAGGCTCTCGAAGTAGGCGTCGCCGCCCAGCGCCAGGGCGTGCCGACCGAGCTGCCGCTGCGCGCTCGCCTGGCCGCCGTGGACGACCGTGCGCTCGGGCTCGTGGTTGACGGCCGCGCGGGGGTTGCCGTTGCCGCCCTGGTTGACCCGCTCCTCGCGCTGCGCGTTGAAGGAGTAGGAGACGGCCACGCGGTCGAGCCAGCCCGCCCGCAGCCGCTCGAGGCGCACGAAGCCGACGTCGGCCATCAGGTTGCGCAGGTCGGCCACCAGGTTGCCGTCGCCGCCGAGTAGCTGGTCGTAGCGGCGGCCACCGTCCTGCTGGCCGCGCAGGTAGCCGGCCGAGAGGTAGGTCGTCCGGTCGAGCCGGAAGCTCGCGCGCAGGCGGCCGCCGTACTGCGTGAAGCCCGTGTCCGGCAGGCGCTCGTCCAGCACGACGCCGGACGGCAGCCCGAGGAAGCGGGTCACCGCGCCGCGCGAGTCGAAGCCGCCGCCGGGCCGCAGCGTGTTCACTCGTCGCCCGGCGAGCGTCGCGCTGAGGCCGAAGCGCTGGCCGGCGTAGCCGGCGTTGAGGGCGGAGCCGAGGCTCGCGTCGGCGCTGCCGCCGCTCGTCGACCAGGAGCCGGCGACGCGGCCAGGGCCGGCGGCGAGCGCGGGCGCGCGCGTGAGCAGCTGCACGCTGCCGCCGAGGGCGTCCGAGCCGAACTCGGCGCTCGAGGGCCCGCGCACCACCTCGACGGCCTCGCGCGCCGAGGGCTCCACGAGGTCGAAGAAGGTGCTGATGCCGCCGCGCTGCGCGCTCGTGGTGTAGCGTACGCCGTCGAGGGAGACGTTGACCTTGGTGCCGGTCAGCCCGCGCACGTAGACGCCGGCGATCGTCGGGCTCGTGCGCTGCAGGGCCAGGCCCTCCTCCTCGCCGACGGCCTGCGCGAGCACCGCCTTCGCGCGCCAGGCGAGCGAGGGCTCGTCGATCACGTTGACGCGCTGCGCCGTGCGCGCGAGGGCCTCGGCGGCGCCGGGCGTCGCGGTCACCGTGACCTCGTCGTGGAAGGACTCGGGCCGCAGCACGAGCTCGAGCGCCTCGGGCTCGGAGCCGCCGGCCCGCAGGGCCAGCCGGCGGGTGGCGAAGCCCGGCGCCGAGGCACGCAGGACGTAGGTCCCTGCGGGCAGGCCGGCGAGTCGAAACGAACCGTCCGCTCCCGAGCGCGTGGCGGCCACCACCGCGCCCTGCGGCGTCGCGACGGAGACCGACGCGCCCGCGACTGCGACGCCGGAGGCGTCGCGAACCGCGCCGCTCACGAGGACCGGGGTGGCCCGGCCGGCCGCCGGGGGCGACTCCAGCGCGCCCGCGAGCAGCGGCCGGGCGAGCGGAGGCAGCAGGAGGGCGAGCGACAGGATCAGAACGGCTCGGTTCATGGGGCGAGAGGCTGGTCGACCACGTCCTCTACTACAAGGCCTAGTAGGTGGCTGCGCGCCGGGTGGCGCCCGTCACAGGCGGGCGGCCCGCCGCCCGCTAGACTGGTGGCAACATTCCGGGAGGCCTGATGACCACAGTCCGCAGCCGAGCCAGGGCTGTGTGCGCCTCGGCGCTCGTGCTCACCTCTTGCGGGGGCGCCGACCCGACGAGGCCTTCGACCGGCCCCTCCGCAGCGAGTTGCGCCGCGGGAGCGCCGGTCCAGGGAGTGCCTGCGCTCGAGGCCCGGCTCGTGACCGCCGGCCTGCGCAACCCGCTGGACCTGCAGTCCTCCGTCGGCGACCGGGAGCGGGTCTACGTCGTGGAACAGGGCGGCCGCATCCGGGTGGTACGGAACGGTCAGCTGCAGAGCGACGCCTTCCTCG
Organism: Vicinamibacteria bacterium; assembly: GCA_044229815.1. Classification (GTDB taxonomy): domain Bacteria; phylum Acidobacteriota; class Vicinamibacteria; order Fen-336; family Fen-336; genus DATBSL01. The sequence goes on from JBGASI010000272.1 coordinate 10,483, forward strand.
ACGTGTCGGATCGCATCTCCTCGGGAGGAGAGCGGGGCCTGCTCGGGCTCGCCTTCCATCCGCAGTTTGCCGTGAATCGACGCTTCTTCGTCAACTACACGGACCCGCGTGGCGACACGCGGATCGCCGAGTTCCGGGCCGGCTCCGCCGACACGGCCGACCGCGCCAGCGAGCGCGTGCTGCTCGCCGTGGCGCAGCCCTTCGCCAACCACAATGGCGGCGGCCTCGCCTTCGGCGGCGACGGCAGGCTCTACGTCGGCCTGGGCGACGGCGGATCCGGAGGCGACCCGCTCGGCAACGGACAGCGCCTCGACACCCACCTCGGCAAGCTGCTGCGGCTCGATGTCGACGGTGCCGCGCCCTATGTGGTGCCCGCCGACAACCCGTTCCGCGCCACCGCGGGCGCGCTGCCGGAGATCTGGGCCTACGGGCTGCGCAACCCCTACCGCTTCTCGTTCGACCGAGCGACGGGCGACCTCTATCTGGGCGACGTGGGCCAGGGCAGCCGCGAGGAAGTCGACGTCGGCCTCGTGGGCCGGCACGGCGGCGAGAACTATGGCTGGAACGTGATGGAGGGAACAGCGTGCTACCGCCCGGCGCGCGGCTGTGAGCGGGCCGGGCT
>JBGASI010000273.1:0-6569 GCA_044229815.1 Vicinamibacteria bacterium
GCGGCTCGATGCGCAGGAGGCGCCGCCGAGGCCGTGGACGGAACGCCACCCGGCGCTGCTGTGGGCCGGGCTGGTCGCGGTGGTGGCCGCGCTCGGGCTCCTCACGGCGGCCGCCCTGCGCCGCGGCTGAGCGCCGCCCGTCTCCGCGCCGCGGGCCGCGATGGTACGATCGCCCCGATGCGCCTCGCTGCCCTGAAGTCGAGCCTGCTCCTCGCGGCGGCCCTGCTCGCCGCCGCCCCGCGCGCCTTCGCCACGCCGGCCGTCGTCCCGCTGACCCTGCCCTCGGGCAAGGTGCTGCAGGTCGAGGTGATGGTGAGCGACGAGGACCGCGCGATGGGCCTGATGTTCCGCCCCTCGCTCGCCGCGGACCGCGGCATGCTGTTCCTGTTCGAGGCCTCGGACTTCCACTCGATCTGGATGAAGAACTGCAAGTTCCCGATCGACATCGTCTGGCTCGACGAGCAGCGCAAGGTGGTGCACGTGGCCGAGTCGGTGCCCCCGTGCAAGTCGGACCCCTGCCCGGTCTACACCCCGATGCGCCGGGCGTCCTGGGTGATCGAGCTCGGCGCGGGCCAGGCCCGCCGCGAGAAGCTGACGCTCGGCTCCGCCGTGCGGTTCGAGCTGCCGCCGCGCTGAAGCGCCGGCGGGCCGGCCGCTACTCTTCCTTGCGCCGCTTCTTGCCGAAGAGCCAGGCCACCAGGATGCCCAGGGCGTAGAGGCCGATCATCGGCACCGCCAGCGCCGTCTGGTTCACCATGTCGGGGCTCGGCGTGACGAAGGCCGAGATGACGAACGAGGCCAGGATCGCGAACTTCCAGCCGCGGATCAGGAAGCCCGGCGTGACCAGGCCGATGCGCGCGAGCACGAAGATGATCACGGGGATCTGGAACACGAGCCCCAGGCCCAGCAGGAACCACGAGTAGAACGACCAGTACTCGTCGATCTTCGGCAGGAAGCGCATGTCGGGCCCGCCGAAGCTCGACAGGAAGCGGAACGTGTTCGGGAAGAGGAAGTAGTGGCCGAAGAGCGCGCCGAGCACGAAGAAGGCCGAGCCCATGCCCACGAAGGGGATCGCCCAGACCTTCTCGTTCTTGTACAGGCCCGGCGAGATGAAGCCCCAGATCTCCCAGAGCACGAACGGCGCGGCCAGGAAGATGCCCACGAAGAAGGCCATCTTCATGTACAGCATCAGCGCTTCGGCGGGGCTCGTGAAGATGAAGGCGTCCGTGTACCCGGCCTTGCGCATCGGCTGCGTCATGAAGTGGAAGATCTGCTCGCGGAACCCCCAGCACGCCGCGAAGCCCACGGCGAGGTAGATCGCCGCCCGCACCAGCCGCTGGCGCAGCTCCTCGAGGTGCTCGAGGAACGTCATCTTGTCGGGATGGGGGCGCGGGTGGGGCAGCGTCAAGGCTGGCTGGGCTCGCTCGTCGTCGGCGCGGCCTCGCGGCTCACGGTCTCGGGCACCGGCTCGCGCGCCGGTGCGGGTTCCGGTGCGGGTTCCACCGCGCTGCCCGCGGGCGTGTCGGGGTAGCCGCCGGCGAGCGGGTCCGTCGCCGGGATGGCCGTCGCGGGGTCCGCCGCCGGCGCCGCGGCGCCGGGCTCGGTGGTGGTCGTCGGCGGGGTGATGGGCGGGAGCGGGTCGACATGGGGCGTGTCGATCCGCATCGACTCGCGGATCTTCTCGGCCTCGACCTCGCTCTCGATCGTCGAGCGGAAGTCGTTCGAGGCCTTGCGGAACTCCGCCATCATCTTGCCCAGGCTCTTGCCGATCTCGGGGAGCTTGCGGGGGCCGAAGACGATCAGCGCCACCACGAAGATCAGGAACAGCTCGGGCCCGCCCAACGTACCGAACATAGGTTGCTTACCGCCTTTTCGCGTTCGATCTTAGCAGACGGGCGCAGCATTGACACCCCGCGCCCGCGCCCCTACAGTTGCCTCATCATGACCCTCCGCTGGCCCGGCGCGTGGGTCGCCGTCCTGGCGCTGCTCGCGGCGCCGATCGCGCGCGCCGAGATACCCGTCGTCGAGCTTTCCGGCGTCGTCCACGCCGTGAGCGCCGCCCACGTCGTGCAGGCGATCGACCGCGCCGACGCCGCCGGTGCGCCGCTCCTCGTCGTCCGGATGAACACCCCCGGCGGCCTCGACAGCGCGATGCGCCAGATCGTCGACCGCACGCTGTCGGCGCGCACGCCGGTCGTCGTCTTCGTCGCCCCGTCCGGGGCCCGCGGCGCCTCCGCCGGCTTCGTGATCGCGATCGCGGCCGACGTCGCGGCCATGGCGCCCGGCACCAACATCGGCGCGGCGCACCCGGTGGCGGGCGTCGGCCAGATGGACGAGACGATGTCGAAGAAGGTCACCTCCGACGCGGCCGCCTACATCCGCGGCAAGGCCGAGCGGCGCGGCCGCAACGTGGAGATGGCCGAGAAGGCGGTCGTGGAGAGCAAGTCCTTCACGGAGCAGGAGGCTCTCTCTCTCCACCTCGTCGACCTGGTGGCGAACGACGTCCCCGACCTGCTCGCGAAGCTCGACGGGCGCGAGGTCAGGCGCTTCGACGGCAGCAGCGTGACGCTGCACACGGCCGGCCAGCGCACCGTCGACGTGAAGATGGACTGGCGCCAGGCGATCCTCTCGGCGATCGCGACCCCGGAGCTGCTGTTCCTGCTCCTGCTCGGGGCGCTGGCGGGCCTCGGCGCCGAGATCAGCCACCCCGGGCTCGTCTTCCCCGGCGTCCTCGGGACGCTCTGCCTGATCCTGTTCCTGTTCGCCACGCAGGTGATCCCGGTGAACGGGGCCGGCGTGCTGCTGGTGGTGCTGGCGATCGGCCTCTTCGCGGCCGAGGTCAAGGTCCACTCCTACGGGCTGTTGACGATCGGCGGCCTCGTGGCCATGATCCTCGGCGCGATGATGCTGGTCGACTCTTCGCTCCCGGAGCTGAGGGTGGACCTCTGGCAGCTCGCCCCGGCGATCCTGGCGTTCGCGGGGTTCGTGCTGGCGCTCGTGCGTCTCGTGGTGCAGTCGCAGCGCCGCCGGCCGGCGACCGGCGCCGAGGGCATGGCGGGCGTAGCGGGCCGGGCCGAGACGGACCTCGACCCGGCAGGCTGGGTGGTGGTGCAGGGGGAGTGCTGGCGTGCGACCGCGGCCGACAAGGTGGCCGGCGGCGAGCCGGTCTCGGTCCTGGCGGTGGATGGGCTCGTGCTGAAGGTCCGAAAGGGGGCGTGAATGTCACCCGTGGTTTTCTTGCTGGGCGCCTTCGTGTTCTGGCTGCTGCTCTCGGTCAAGGTCCTCAACGAGTACGAGCGCGGCGTCGTGTTCCGGCTGGGCAAGGTGCTGCCCGTGCCCAAGGGGCCGGGCCTCGTGATCGTGGCCTGGCCGATCGACCGCCTGGTGCGGGTCAGCCTGCGGACCGTCGTGCTCGACGTGCCGCCGCAGGACGTGATCACCCGCGACAACGTCACCGTCAAGGTGAACGCGGTCGTCTACTTCCGGGTGATGGACCCGCTGAAGGCGGTGATCTCGGTCGAGAACTTCCTCTACGCCACGAGCCAGGAGGCGCAGACGACGCTGCGCAGCATTCTCGGCCAGGCCCACCTCGACGAGCTGCTCTCCGAGCGCGAGCGGCTCGCGCTGAGGCTGCAGGAGGTGATCGACCAGCACACCGACCCCTGGGGCGTGAAGGTGACCCAGGTGGCCGTGAAGGCCGTCGACCTGCCGCAGGAGATGCAGCGGGCGATGGCGAAGCAGGCCGAGTCCGAGCGCGAGAAGCGGGCCAAGATCATCCACGCCTCGGGCGAGCTCGAGGCGAGCAAGCAGCTGGCGGAAGCGGCGAGCGAGCTCAACTCCCAGCCGGTCTCGCTGCACCTGCGCTACCTGCAGACGCTGGTCGAGATCGCGGCCGAGAAGAACTCCACGATCATCTTCCCGGTGCCGATCGACTGGATGAAGGCCCTGATGGGATCGCGGACGGACGACAAGCCGCCCGCTGAGAGGAAGGTCTAGCGCGATGGTCGAGCCCGGCGCCGATTCGGGGGACGACGAGGGGCTCATCCTCCGCGGCGGAATCGAGGAGACGAGCGTTCCGGAGCTGCTGCGCTCCGTGCTGGGCAGCGGCGAGACCGGCGTCCTGACGTTCCGCAAGGGTGACGTCACGAAGAGCGTGCACCTGCACATGGGCCGCGTCGTCTACGCGCGCAGCTCCGACCCCGACGAGCGCCTCGGCGAGGACCTGCTGCTGCGCGGGAAGATCAGCGTGCGGCAGTATCTCGACGCCAGCCGGCTGATCGCCCCCGGGCGGCGCCTCGGCACGATCCTGGTCGAGCTCGAGGCGCTCGAGCCCGAAGACCTGATCGGCTCGATCGAGCACCACGTCAAGCAGATCCTGCTCGACGTCTTCACCTGGACGAGCGGCGAGTACGAGCTGGTGATGACGGAGCCGGGCAAGGACGACGTGATCGCGCTCAACCTCTCGACCGAGAGCCTGATCCTCGAGGGCATCCGGCGCACGAAGGCGTGGAGCCGCATCTGGCGCGGCATCGGCGGAGACCTCGACTCGATCCCGATGCCGACCGGCAACACCGAGGCGCTGCTGCGCATCGAGCTGAGCGAGGAGGAGCAGGAGGTCCTCGCCCACGTCAACGGCCGCGCCACGCTCGAGCAGATCTGCCAGGTCTCCTACCTGTCGAACCTGGAGACCTGCCGCGTGCTCTGGGCGCTCGTGGTGCTGGGCGTCGTCCGGCGCGGCGTCCCGGGCCAGGCGGCGGTGCGCGAGGAGGGCCTCGCCCGCCACCAGCAGGAGCTGGACCTCGAGAGCATCGTCGAGCGCTTCAACCAGATGCTCAACCGCATCTACACCTTCCTGCACGGCCGGGCCGGCGACCAGACGGACGCCCTGATGGACGAGGCCCTGGCGCAGATCGCCGGCCAGTACGAGCTGCTGTTCTACGGCGTCGACCTCAAGCAGTACGGCCGCGCGGACTACGACCAGCTGCTCGCCAACGTGGCGGACCTGCCGGCGGACGAGCGGCGCCGGCTGATGCTGGCCGGGCTCAACGAGCTCGTGGCCTCGATCCAGCTCTGCGTGCGGCAGCGCCTCGGGGCGCAGGAGATCGCGGTGGTGTCGGGCATAATCAAGGACGCCTACCGCAGGCTGGGGGTCGGCTAGGGCCGACAGGGAAGGGGCGCGCGACTTGGCGCAGGACGACTACTACTACGAGATCCAGCTCACCAACAAGCAGCTGGTCTTCTATTTCATGGCCGGGGCCGCGGGGCTGATCCTCAGCTTCCTCGCGGGCGTGATGGTCGGCCGCGGCATCGACAGCGGCACGGCCGCGGCCGGCAACGAGCCGGCGCGACCGGTGGTCGAAGAGAAGGTCGTGACCGAGCAGACGCCCGCGCCTGCCGCGACCGACTACAGCTACCCGCAGCGGCTCGAGAGCGAGCGGCCGGCGGACGGCCTCGAGAAGCCGGGCGCCGCGACCCCCGCCCCGGGTGCCGCGACCCCCGCCGCCCGGCCGGTCGCGACGCCCCCACCCGTCGCGGCGGCGACACCCGAGCCGACCCCGCGTCCCGTCGCACCCACCCCGCGTCCCGTCGCGCCGACGCCGCGTCCGGCCGGCACCACGACGGGCAGCCTGCCGAAGGCGATCGGCTCGAGCGCCAGCGTCAAGGGCTTCGCCGTCCAGGTCGGGGCCTTCAAGGACCGCGCCAGCGCCGACTCGATCGTCAAGGGCCTCAAGGGCCGCGGCTTGCCCGCCTTCGCGGTCGCCCCCGCCCCGCGCAGCGGCGGCCTCTTCACCGTGCGGGTCGGCGCCTACCGCGACCGCGCCGACGCCGAGGCCGTGCTCGAGCGCCTGCGCGACGACAAGTTCAAGCCGTACATCATCAAGCAGTAACGTGGGCTCCGAGACGCCCGCGCCGCGCCTGCCCGAGTGGGCGAGGAAGGGCAGCCCGCTCGCGCCCGGCTCGCGCCCGGTGCGCGTCCTGCTGCGTGAGAAGGCCCTCCACACCGTCTGCGAGGAGGCCCGCTGCCCGAACCTGGGGGAGTGCTTCGCGCGCGGCACGGCCACGTTCATGCTGCTCGGGGACCGCTGCACGCGCCGCTGCGGCTACTGCTCGGTCGCGACCGCCCGCCCGCTCCCGCCGGACCCCGGCGAGCCCGCGCGCGTGGCCGAGGCCGCGGCCCGCATGGGCCTGCGCTACGTGGTGCTGACCTCGGTCAACCGCGACGACCTGGGCGACGGCGGCGCCGCGCACTTCGCGGCGACCGTCCGCGCCCTGCACGCCGCGCTCCCGGAGGCCGGCGTCGAGGTGCTGACGCCGGACTTCAAGGGCGAGCGCGAGGCGTTGCGCGTGGTGCTCGACGCGGCGCCCGAGGTGTTCAACCACAACATCGAGACCGTCCCGCGCCTGTTCCCCCGGCTGCGCCCGCAGGGAAGCTACGAGCGCAGCCTCGAGCTGCTGCACGCGGCGAAGCAGCTGCAGCCGGGGCGGGTCACGAAGAGCGGGCTGATGGTCGGGCTCGGCGAGACGGACGCGGAGATCGAGCCGGTGCTGCGCGACCTGCGCGCGGCGTC
>JBGASI010000274.1:0-6562 GCA_044229815.1 Vicinamibacteria bacterium
CCGGCGCTGGGTCCGGCGCTACATCGGCGAGGCGCGCCCGAGGCTGCTGAAAGCGCGCACGTGCGCCGCGCTCTTCCTGAGCAATCGCGGGCGCGCGCTGTCGCCGATGGGCCTGTGGGGTCTGGTCCGGCGCCACGCCGTCGCGGCCGGCGTCGCGCGGATCCTGACGCCCCACGTGCTGCGCCACTCGTTCGCCAGCCACCTGCTCGAGCGGGGAGCGGACCTGCGCGCCTTGCAGGCCATGCTCGGCCACGCCGACATCTCGACGACGCAGATCTACACCCACGTCACGCGCGAGCGGCTGCGGCAGCTCTACGACCGCTTCCACCCGAGGGCCTGAGGGCCGCCTCGTCGGGCCTCGCGCCCGGTGCTAGACTTCCGACAGTCGCGGCCCGCTCCCGGTTCCCGGGAGCCGAGAGGATAGACAGACATGCCCAGGAACGGACGTCATCTCTTCACCTCGGAGTCCGTCACCGAGGGTCACCCCGACAAGATCGCCGACCAGATCTCCGACGCCGTCCTCGACGCCCTGCTCGCCGCGGATCCGACGAGCCGCGTGGCCTGCGAGACCATGGTCACGACCGGGCTCGCCTTCATCGCCGGCGAGATCACGACCAAGGGCTACGCCGACCTGCCGACTATCGTGCGCGAGACGATCAAGGAGGTCGGCTACACGCGCGCGAAGTACGGCTTCGACTACGAGACCTGCGCCGTCGTCTCCGCGATCCACGAGCAGTCGCCCGACATCGCGATGGGCGTCGATCCCGGAGGTGCCGGCGACCAGGGGCTGATGTTCGGCTACGCCTGCCGCGAGACGCCGGAGCTGATGCCGCTGCCGATCATGCTGGCGCACAAGCTGACGCGGCAGCTGGCGAGCGTGCGGCGCGAGGGCGTCCTCGACTACCTGCGGCCCGACGGCAAGAGCCAGGTCACGGTGGAGTACGAGGGCGACCGGCCCTGCCGCGTCGACACGGTCATCATCTCGGCGCAGCACAGCGGCCTCGTGCCGATCGAGACCGTGCGCGAGGACATCCTGGAGAAGGTGATCCAGGCGGTGGTGCCGGCGGAGCTGCTCGACGAGCGCACGAAGTACTACATCAACCCGACCGGCCGCTTCGTGGTGGGCGGGCCGCAGGGCGACTGCGGGCTGACCGGCCGCAAGATCATCGTCGACACCTACGGCGGCGTCGGCAGCCACGGCGGGGGAGCCTTCTCGGGCAAGGACCCGACGAAGGTGGACCGCTCGGCCTCGTACATGGCGCGCCACGTGGCCAAGAACGTCGTCGCGGCGGGCCTGGCGGACAAGGTGGAGCTGCAGATCGCCTACGCGATCGGTGTCGCCGATCCCGTCTCGATCATGGCCGACACCATGGGCACGGCGACGGTGGACGAGGGCGAGCTGGTCAAGGCGATCCGCGAGGTGTTCGCGCTGACGCCGAAGGGCATCATCGCCTACCTCGACCTGCGGCGGCCGATCTTCAAGAAGACGGCGGCCTACGGCCACTTCGGTCGCAGCGAGCCGGAGTTCACCTGGGAGCAGACGGGCAAGGCCGCCGAGCTGCGGGCCTGGTTCAAGCGGTAGCGCCCGGCCGGTGAAGCTCGCACGCGCCCGGCGCTGGGCGATCGGCGTCGCGCTGCTCGCGCTGGGCGGTGCGCTCGTGCACGTCGCCCTCTGGCGTCCGCTCGAGCTGGTCGGCGAGGCCCCTGCTGACGGCTCCGTCCGCGTTCCCGGCGTGGTGCACGTCCACACCACGGCCTCCGACGGCGGCGGCACGCCGGAGGAGGTGATCGCCGCGGCGCGCGCCGCGGGCCTCTCGTTCATCGGCATCAGCGACCACAACAACCTCGAGGCGAAGGCCTTCGAGGGGTACCGGGACGGCGTCCTCGTGCTCGTGGGGGCCGAGCTCTCGACCCCGGCCGGGCACCTGCTCGGGCTCGGGCTCGACCGTGATCCGGCCTACCGCTTCAACGGAGACGGGCTCGACGCGCTCGAGGACGTGCGCGACCTGGGCGGGCTGGCCTTTGCCGCGCACCCGTTCTCCTCCCGGGCGGACCTGCGCTGGGCCGGCTGGGACCTCCCGGGACCCTGGGGTATCGAGGTCATGAACGGCGACAGCGAGTGGCGCAAGGCCGGCCCGCGCCTGCTGCTCACCGCCGGTCTCGTCCGGGTCAACCCAGGCTACGCGCTGCTGCAGGCGCTCAACCCGCCCGGCGAGGCCCTGCGGCGCTGGGACGAGCTGCTCGCGCGACGCGACACGGTCGGGATCTCCGGGGCGGACGCGCACAGCCGCCTGCCCCTGACCCGGCGCTACGCCCTGCGCTTCCCGTCCTACGCGTCGCTGTTCGGCCTCTCGCAGCTGCACCTGCTGCTCGACCGGCCACTCCAGCGCGAGGCGGCGACGGACCGTGGCGCGGTCCTGGCGGCGCTGCGCGGCGGCCGGTTCTACATGGGCCTCGACGCGCTCGCGCCGGCCGACGGCTTCTCGTTCACGGTCCGCGGCCCCTCGGGCGAGCGGGCCACGATGGGGGAGCCGCTGCGCCTGCAGGACGGCCTCGTGGCGACGGCGGGAGGCCGGGTGCCGAAGGGAACGCGCGTCGTGCTGCTCCGCGACGGCCGGCCGCTGGCCGAGGGCACCGAGCGGCTCACCGCGCCGCTGCCGGGACCTGGCGTCTACCGGGTCGAGGCCTGGGTCCCGGGCTGGGCGGTTCCGTGGGTGCTGACGAACCCGGTGTACGTGTTCGACGAGGCCGCTCGCGAGGCGCGACGCCGGGCCGCCGAGTGGCCGTCGCCTCCCGTCCCGGCCGAGACCCGACCCATCGCCTCCCTCGGAGGGTCGGCCGAGTTCGTTCCCGAGCGCGACCCGACCTCGTCGGCGGATCTCGACCGGGCGGACGTGGACGGCCTGCCGGCGCTCCGCCTGGCGTTCCGGCTCGGCGCGCCGACGGCGGCGCAACCCTTCACGTGGTGCGCGCTCGTGAACCGGCAGGCCCGCGACCTCGGCGCCTGGTCGGGCCTGCGCTTGCGCATCCGGGCGGACGGCGAGTACCGGCCGTGGGTGCAGGTGCGCGACGTCAACCCGGCCTCGGCGGACGAAGGGCTCGAGTGGTGGCTCGCCTCGGTGCGCACCTCGACCCAGTGGCGCGAGGTGTTCCTGCCGTTCTCCCGCTTCCGGACGATCAACCGCAGGACGGACGGCCGCCTCGACCCGGCGCAGACGCGGGCGATCGTCTTCGTGCTCGACGCCGCCGCCGTGAAGGCCGGGACGCGCGGCACGATCTGGATCTCGGACCTGGCGCTCTACCGCTGAGCCGCGCCAGCGCGGCTACGTCTCGAGCGTGAAGATCATGTAGAGGCCGGCGGCCCCGAAGAGCAGGTTCGGGGCCCAGGCCGCGAGAGCCGGGTGCAGCAGGGCGCTGTTGCCGAGCGCCTCGAAGATGCCCAGCACCGCCCAGTAGACGATCGCGATCACGATCGCGATGCCGATGCCGTAGAGCGCCCCGCGGCGCGCCACCACGAACGAGAACGGAACGGCCAGCAGGGTCATCACGAGACCCACCATCGGGAAGGCGACCTTGCGCTGCAGCTGCACGCGCAGCTTGGCCACGTCGAAGCCGCGCGCCTCGAGCGAGGCGATGTAGGCGCGCAGCTCGCCGAAGCCCATCGTGTCGGACGGCTTCTCCTCGCGCTTGAAGTAGGCCGGCGGCTCGATCTCGCCGCCCGGGTCGAGACCGATCGCACGCACGCGCTGGGTGCGGAAGGTCTGGAAGGAAGGCCGGGCCCCGGTGCCGCGACGCCAGCCGCTCTCGAGCTCGTAGGCGCGCGCCGCCGGGTTCCAGCCGGCGCGGCTCGCGAACATCCTCTCCCGCAGTTCCCAGGCGCCCGGGTCGACGTCGTAGATCGAGAAGCCGTAGACCGCGAACTCGCCGCCGGCCGCCGGTTCCGCCAGCCCCCGGCCCATCGGCGTGTCGCGCTCGACGATGTACTCGAAGTTGTAGAAGCGGTCGTCGCTCGCGAGCACCCAGCGGCGGTCGAACTGGTCGGAGGACTGCGCCGGACGGCCCTTGATCACGTTCTTGTGGGTGGCGGCCACCTTGTTGGTGCGCGGCAGCACCCACTCCTGCATCCCGTAGAGCAGCACGCTCGAGAGCAGGCCCATGCCCAGCACCGGGCCCGCCGCGCGGTAGATGCTGATGCCCCCGGCCTTCATCGCCGTGATCTCGTTGCGCCGCGCCAGGATGCCGAGGGTCACCAGGACGCCTACCAGGATCGCGATCGGCGCGACGGTGAAGGCGATCTGCCAGATGTGGTAGACGTAATAGAGCACGATGATCCGGCCCTTCACCTTGTGCTGCTGGATATCGTCGATCAGGTCCATCAGCTCGCCCAGGAAGAAGATGGCGCAGAAGGCGAGCAGCACCAGGGCGACGTTGGAGAGCCAGGACCGGGCGATGTAGCGGTCGAGCAGCGATGGGAAGCGCAGGCTCAGGCGCGGCACCCTCACCACGACGACCGCCCTCGGTCGGCGGCCCAGCGGTTCGGCCACGGCGGCCGGCTCGCGCTCGGCGCGACGCCGCTTCACCCGCGGTACCCAGGCCAGGTAGTGCGCGGGGTCGAGCGGGTCGAAGGCCGCCTCGCGGTGGTTCAGCCAGAGCAGGGCCCCGGCGATCAGGCCCAGCACGATGTTGGCACCCCACATCGAAACCCAGGCCGCCATCATCCCGGTGTCGCCCGCCTGCTCGCCGAGCCGGATCAGCACGTAGTAGACGAAGATGACGCCGATCGAGAGGGCGAAGGCGGAGGAGCGCGCCTCCTTCTTGCTGCCGAGCGACAGCGCGAGGCCGAGCAGGCCGAACACCACGCAGGCGGCGGGGATCGCGAACTTCTTGTGCCACTCGACCGCGTAGCGGCCCCACTCCTGGCGGCCCTTGCCCCCGGCGCGCAGCGACGTGATGCGCGCGGAGAGCTCGGGCAGCGTCATCTCGCGGTCGCCCTTCGAGAGCAGCAGCTTCCTGCGGTCGGGAAAGAACTCGTCCACCGGCAGCTCGAAGCCCATCCGGGCGAACGAGGTCCGGCTGTACTCGCGCGGGTCGGAGCTGGTGAAGCTGTGCTCGCTGCCCGCGCCGAGCTCGAGGCGGACCGAGTGGCGGTCCTTGTCGATCAGCAGCTCGCCGCTGCGCGCGAGGATCAGCTTGGGCTCGCGCGGGTCGCGGATGTCGTGGATCAGCAGGTTCTTCCAGCGGCCCGACTCCGCGTCGATGTCCTGCACGTAGAGCGTCATCTGGCCCGGCAGCAGGTTGTCCGTGAAGGCGCGCGGGCGCACGTCGGTGCGGGCCTTGCTGACGATCAGCGAGAAGACCAGCTCGCGGTGGGCCTGGTTCGCGGCGGGCAGGGCCACGGCGTTGACGTAGAAGGTGATGGCGGTCATCGCCCCGGCCATCATCAGCACAGGGGCCAGCAGGCGCGCCGGGCTGATGCCCACGGCGCGCAGGGCGACGATCTCGCTGTCGCTCGCCATGCGCCCGAAGGCGAGCAGCACGCCGAGCAGGAACGCCATCGGGATCGTGACCGCCAGGATCGACGGCAGCAGGTTGAGGAAGACCCGCAGGATCGTGCCGAGGTCGGCGCTGCGCGCGACCAGCACGGCGAGCAGCCGCGGGATCTGGTCGATCAGCAGCACGAACGTGAACACGAGCAGGCCGATGGCGCTGGGAGCCACCATCTCGCGCACGATGTAGCGGTCGAGCAGGCGCGGCCTCGCGGCCCCGAGGCGCTTCCACGGCGTCATCAGGGGCATCCTAGCACGCGCTTCCCGAACGCCCGGCGTTCGCTCGGCGCCGGCTTTTGCGCTATCGTCTGGCGCTCGCATGGAACGCGTCACCGCCTACGCGCCGGGCTCCACCTCCAACGTGGGGCCGGGGTTCGACTGCCTCGGCATCGCGATCGCGGGCCTGGGCGACCGGGTCTGCGCCACGCGCCGCGCCGAACCGGGCGTACGCGTGCTCTCAGTCTCCGACGAGCGCATCCCCAGGGATGCCCTGCGGAACACGGCGGCGCTCGCCGCCACCGAGGTACTGCGCCGGACCGGTGCGGCGGGCGCCGGCCTGGAGCTCACGATCGAGAAGGGACTTCCGCTGTCGGGCGGCCTCGGCGGGAGCGCGGCCTCCGCGGTGGCCGGCGCCTGCGCCGCCAACGCGCTACTCGGCGCGGGGCTCGACGTCGAGGCGCTGCTCGACTGCGCCCTCGAGGCCGAGGCCGTCGTGGCCGGGCGCCACCCCGACAACGTGGCGCCGTCGCTGCTCGGCGGTGCGGTGCTGGTGCTCGGGACGCGCCCGCTGCGCTACGCCCGGGTGAGCGTCCACCCGTCGTTGCGGCTCGTGTTCGCGGTGCCGGGCTACGGCGTGGAGACCGCGCGGGCGCGCGCCGTGCTGCCGTCGCAGGTGAGTCGCTCCGACGCCGTGGCCCAGGCCTCCGCCCTGGGTGGCCTGCTGCTGGGGCTCGAGCGAGGCGATCTCGACCTGCTGCGCGCCGCGATCCAGGACCGCATCGCCGAGCCGAGCCGGA
>JBGASI010000275.1:0-6540 GCA_044229815.1 Vicinamibacteria bacterium
GACCAGTGGCTCGTCCCGCTGATCCAGGAGTTCGCCGAGCGCTACGAGGTCGACGCCATCCACCACGACTACGTGCGCTACCCCGGCGACCTCGCGCCCGACACGTACTGCTTCTGCGACTACTGCCTGGCCGAGATCCCGAAGTACGCCTCCTACTACTCGACGGCGCGCCCGGACGACCCGCTGCTCGCGCCGATGGACCGGCCGCACCTCGAGGCGCACTGGGAGAAGAGCCCGAAGGTCCTGCCGCCGAACTGGCAGGACTACGGGCGCGAGATGAAGAGCCGGCTGCTGCTCGAGGGCAGCTTCTTCCCGGGCGGCAACCGGGACCTCGACTACTTCTTCTACGAGTACCGCGCCCACCAGATCGCGGAGTTCACGCGGCAGGTGTTCGAGGCGGTGCGCAGGGTGAAGCCGCGGATGGAGTTCTCGGCCGCCGTCTTCAAGAACCCGGTGCAGAGCGGTCGCTTCCTGGGCCAGGACTGGCGCCGCTTCTCGCCCTGGGTCCACTACCTCATGCCAATGGACTACCGCAGCCACTACGCTGGCGACGCGGAGACGCACCTCGACCTGCTGGCCGAGAGCATCAAGCAGCAGAAGACCTGGGCCCGCGACTTCCCGCACCTGTGGCCCGGGGTCGCGGCATACCAGCTCTACGACGCGGAACGGGAACCGCTCACGCGCCTGCGCCGGCTCCTGAGGGACGGGGGCGGCGACGTGGCCGGGCTGCAGGCGGCCTTCACCCAGGTGGCGCCGCGGCTCGCGACCTACGCGCCGGACCTGCACGACGCGCTCGCGGCCTACCTCAAGGACCCGATGGGCCCCGAGGGGCCCGCCGCGAAGCTCGAGGCCTTCCTCGCGAACGTGCCGGAGGGCTACTACCCGCCGGAGCGGCTCACGAAGACGCTCGAGCGCGTGCGGGCCCAGGAGGTCGAGGGCGTCGTCATCTTCTCGGCGGGCGGCATCGCCTCGGCCCGCCTCTGGAAGACCGTGGAAGAGTTCTTCGGCCGGTAGCCTCCGCTCGCGTTACGGCAGCGGCGCGAGGGTCGACGGGTCGCGCAGGGGCAGTCGCAGCGTGGGCAACGGCGCGACGTCCTTCAGCGCGCCCGCGTGGTCGGGGTCGCCCGGCTCCATCTCGGACGCCTTTCCAACGGCGAGGATCACGATCTTCCCGGTGTCGAACAGGCGGCGGGCCATGCGCTGCACGTCGGCGGCGGTGACCGCCTGGATCTTCTGCCGGTAGTCGGCCCACCAGTCCTCGGACCAGCCCTCGCGCGCCTCGTCCGCGAAGCGGCTGGCGACGGCCTGCCGGGTACCCCACTGGCTGGGGAAGGCCTCGACGATGCCCTCCTTGTTGACCCGCAGCTCGTCCTCCGACACGGGCTCCTCCTTCAGCCTGCGGATCTCCTCCATGGCCAGCCGCAGCGCGTAGGCGACGGAACGGTTCTTGGTCTGGAGGCTGCCGCTGACGTCGCCGCGCCAGTAGGTGCCCGGCTCGAGCATCGAGTAGACGCCGTAGGTCAGCCCCTCGTCGGAGCGGATCTTCTTCATCAGCCGGCTGGTGAAGCCGCGGCCGCCCAGGATCTGGTTCGTCACGAAGGCGGCGTGCCAGTCGGGGTCCGAGCGGCGCAGCCCCGGGAAGGCCCAGCGGACCATCGCCTGCGGCGCGTCCTTGTCGGTCACGTAGATCCCGGGCACGCGGGCGAACTCGGGAGCGGGGACGGCGGGGCTGACCCGTGCCTCCGGCCCGGCCTTGAGCGCGCCCACGGTCCGGTTGAGGGCGTCGAGCACGGTCCTGCGCTCGAACTGTCCCGAGGCCGCGACGAACAGGTTGGCCGGGTGCAGCAGCCGCGCGTGGAAGGCCACGAGGTCGTCGCGCGTGATCGCCTCCAGGCTGGCCGTGGTGTCGTCGGCGCTCGCGAAGTGGCTCTCGCCGAAGAGCAGGTGCTTCATCTGGTAGCCGGCGATCGAGGTCACGTCGTCGTTGCGCCGGCCCACGCGCTGGCGGCCTTGCCGCTTGGCGAGGTCCAGGCGGTCCTGCGCGAAGGCCGGCCCGGTGAGCGCCTGCATCATCAGGTCGAGCCCCTCCGCGAGGTCCTTGTCGAGCACCTGGAGCGAGACGCTGCAGCTCGTGTCGGCGCAGCTGCTCGTGAGCGACGCGGCCAGCGCCTCGAGGCGCTCCTCGAGCTTCGCCGCCTCGAGCCGGGTCGTCCCGCCCTGCGTGAGCTGGGAGCCGAAGAGGACGGCGAGCCCCTCCTTGCCCTTCGGGTCGAGGTAGGCGCCGCCGCGCCAGGAGACGCTGATGCGCACGAGCGGCGTCCCCTCCTTGCCGTTCGGCGCGACGAAGGCGGGGATGCCGTTGCGCAGCTTCGCCTTGTAGTCGCGCGCCCGCGGCGTCTCGAAGCGGATGGGCGGGAACTGCAGCTTCTCCGGGCGGTCGGGGATGTCCTGGGCCAGGACGGAGCCGGCCCCGAGTACGAGCGCGAACGCGATCGGGCGCATCATCACCGGCCCTCCTCTTCGGTCTGCCGCAGCTCGCGCGGCCGCCTCGTGCCCTCGCGCGGCCGGCCGCCCCCCTTGCGGGTGCTGAGCAGCACGTTGCGGCCGTCCTTCACCAGGTACTGCCGCGCCACCCGCTGCACGTCCTCGCGGGTCACCGCCTGGATCCTGGCGCGGGAGTCCCTGAAGTCCTGGACCGTGCCCGCGCTGAGGAACTGCGCCAGCGTCTCGCGGATGCCCGTGTTCGTCTCGAGGCGGCCGTAAAGGCCGACGATCGAGGCGTTCTTGAAGCGCTGCAGCTCGTCGTCGCTGACCCCGTCCTTCTGGACCTTCTCGATCTCGGCGTAGAGCGCGGGCTCGAGCTCCCCGGGGGCCTTGCCCGGGGCCGGCGTCACGCGCAGGGCGAAGAGCCCGCCCAGCTTCATCCCGCGCGAGGAGGCGGACGCGCTCGTGGCGACCTTCTGGTCGAGGACGAGCGCCTTGTGCAGCCGGCCGGAGGGGGGCCGCGCGCCGCCCGGGCCCCCGGGTCTGCCCATGAACATCGGGGAGCCGCCCAGGATCCCGGCCAGGGCCTGCAGGGCCGGCGCGTCCTTGTGAACCGCGGCCACCGTCTTGAACTCGACCTCCAGCGACGGGGTCGTCTCCACCTCCGCCACCATCCGCTGCTCGGCCGGCTGGGGAGGCTCGAGCGTGATCACCTCCGGCACGCCCCTGGGGTTCGCGGAGATGCGGCCGAAGTACTTCGCGGCCAGCGCGTAGGCCGCCTCCGGGTCGAAGTCGCCCACCAGGATCGCGGTGATGTTGTTCGGGGCGTAGTAGGTCGCGAAGAACTCGTTGGCCTGCTCCCGCGTCACCTGGGAGATGTCGCTCGGCCAGCCGATCACCTCCCAGTGGTAGGGACTCGCCATCCAGGTCATGGCATTGAAGGCCTCGCCCACCACCCCGCCGGGACGCGACTCGAGCGTCTGGCGCCGCTCCTCCAGGATCACGTCGCGTTCGGAGTAGAACTCGCGGAACACCGGGTTCGCCAGGCGGTCCGACTCGAGCCAGAACCACAGCTCGAGCTTGTTGGACGGGAGGCTGATGATGTAGAAGGTCCGGTCCTCGCTGGTGCTGGCGTTGAGGCCGGTGCCCCCCGCCTGCGTGTAGATGCGGTCCATCTCGTCCTTGACGATGAGCTCCCGCTGCTCCTTCACCAGCCGGTCGAACTCGCCGATCAGCTCCTGGAGCCGCGGCGTGCGCGCCTGCGGGTCCATCATGCTGGCGATCTCGCCCCGGCGCTGCCGCTCGCGCAGCAGGGACATCTCCTCGCGGATCCGCGCCTGGACCTCGTCCTGCCTGTCGTTGAGCTCCGCGTCGCGCTTCGCGTCGCGGGTGCCGATCGTCTTCGTCCCCTTGAACATCATGTGCTCGAAGAGGTGGGCCATCCCGGTCATGCCGGGGCGCTCGTTGGCGCTGCCGACGCGCGCCAGCCAGCCGAAGGCGATGGTGGGCTGCTCGTGGCGCTCCACCATCAGCAGGCGCAGGCCGTTCGGCAGCGTGCGCTCGATCACCGGCAGGTCCTGGGCGGCGAGCGGCGCCGCGGCCAGCAGCAGGGCGGCGAGGCCGCAGCCTCGGGTCAGGGTCATGGCTCCTCCTGGGGTGTCGTGGCCGGCGGCAACGCGCTCCCGGCCGGTCGTCATCGGACGCTCTCGAGGTCGATCACGGCGTACGGCCCGAGCGTCGGCAGCGAGAACTCCGTCGCGCCGCCGTCGGCGACGCGGTCCTCGACGACGACGCGCCCCTGGCCGAAGACGAGCGCCTCGCCCGGACGCCAGCTGCCGAGCAGACGCACGCGCAGGCCCTCGATCGTGCGGCCGCCGTAGTTGACGAGCTGCAGCCGCGCACGGTTGGCGTCGCGCGTCAGGCGGGCGAACACCACCTCGCTGCCGTAGAGGCGGAGCGAGCGGCGCTCGTCCCCCAGGCGACGGCGCAGCGCGAGGGCGAAGACCTCGGGGTTCTGGGCATCTTCGCGCGGGAACTCCTTCGAGCCGACGCGGACCTTCAGCGGGGCGCCGGCCGTGCCCCGGCCGACGCCGAACAGCAGGTTGCGCCGGGCCATCAGGTTCAGCACCTCGCCCACGAGCGGCGAGCCGTCGTCCTGCACCGCGATGTCGACGACTGGCGGCAGCGCCGCTTCGGTGACCGTGGAGAGGAACGCCAGGGTGCGCCCGGCGCTCTCCGCGTCAGCCGGGTCGATCGCCACCATGACGTCGGCCCCGTAGGCGAAGGCCTCGAACAGGGCCAGGCTGGCCTGGCCCGCCGGCGCCTCGCACCAGTAGCGATCGCCCGCCGCTCGCACGAAACGCCAGCCGTTGGCGTTGATCCAGGGGCGCTGCGTGGCCGAGGCCACCCCGGCGCGCGAGACGAGGCCGGGCGCGCGCAGCGGCGTCCGGTCCCGGCGCTCTTTCTCCGACACGGGAACGACGCCAAGCCCGGCGGCGCGCCAGTCGGCGGCGGCCTCCCGCGCCACGCAGACCCGCTCGAGACCAGCCTGGCGCAGCGCCTCTGCCGACTCGGGCGGCTGGGCCCAGTAGACCGACGGCAACGCCGCGAGCAGCAGGAACAGGGAGGCGCTCACACCGTGACCTCCTCGATGCGGATCTTCGCGAGCTCGGCGACGCCGAGCCCCAGCCCGGCGGCGTACGCCACGTGGCCGGGCTCGCGGAACAGGATGTTCACGTTGGGGTCCAGGTCCCGGGTGCCGGCGTCGTTGAGCTTCAGGTACTGCGGCGAGCGGTCCCAGATCGAGATGGCGCCCTCGGCCTTGCGCTTGTCGTCGATCACGTCGAGCAACAGCCGGTCGATCGCCACGGGGTCGGTGCCGATCAGGATCTGCCGCGGGTGGAAGACGTAGCGGGTGGTCTTCGCGAAGGGCCCGCCGTGCCAGACGGCGTGGATGCCGTCCATGATCTGCAGGACCGTGCGCGAGCGCAGCGGCTCGACCGCGGCGAAGGTGCCCACCGCGCTCAGGGTGTGGGTCTGGCCGCGCGAGTGGCTGCGCGCCACGTTCGAGAAGCAGCCGTAGGCGATGTTCTTGAGGCAGCCGGTGGCGCCCGTCGCCCCGTGGTCCTTCATGTTGGGGACGTTGACGATCTTCGTCAGGCGCTGCGTCACGAGGCGCATCATGTTCGAACGGGTGTCTTCCTCGCCGAAGAAGTCGACCTCGACGTACGTCTCGGGGTCGTAGGCACGGTTCTCGGAGTGGCGGTTGCCGGCCTCCGGGGCGAAGACCTCGACGCCCTGCGGCAGCAGGGGCGGGTAGCCGACTCCGTCGAGCTGGTTCCGGAAGCGTTCGAACACGACGATGTGGGTCGGCGGGATGCCGACGGCCATGAGCCGCCGGCAGATCTCCGCCACGATCGCCGGCGAGGAGACGACGTGGGGCACCCCGCCCGCGTTCACCTTGATGCCCACGACGTCCGCCGGCTCGAAGAAGCGCCGCCAGGCCCCGAGGCTCGTCGCCTCGCCCGTCAGCGAGCGCATGCCGCGATCCACCATCTCGCGCACGACCTCGTCGTCCACCACGACGCCGGCGGCGTCGAGGCAGCGCGGGGACTTCACCGAGACGACGCGCCCCGGCCACGGACCGGGCATTCCCGGCACCGCGGCCGGCGCATGCCGGCTCACCACGCGATAGGAGGGCAGAGCCTCGTCGGCCCGCGCGGCCGACGCGAGCGGGGCCGCGGCGAGAAGCTCCAGGAAGACCCTGCGTTCCATGTCCGCCCTCCACGCTGGTGCCCGCATTGTATGTCCGGGGCCCGGGGTGCATGGCGGCGACGCCCCCGTGAAGAGGCGAAGGGGGTGAGCCTTGCGGCCCACCCCCCTGGTGTCGGGCCGGGGCGTATGGCCCCGGTCAGGCACTCTGGACTAGAAGTAGAACTTCAGCGCGAACTCGACGACCCGCGGGGCATTCACGGTGCTGGTGATGATGCCGAAGGTGGTCGGGTCGGCGATGTTGCGGCCGGGGGGCCCCCAGTTGGGATGGTTGAGGGCGTTGAA
>JBGASI010000276.1:0-6483 GCA_044229815.1 Vicinamibacteria bacterium
GCGACGGGCACGTAGCCGCCGCTGCGCAGCAGCTGCCCCGAGAGGCGGGCGCCCCAGGCGCCGCGCCGGCCCGCCGCGCTCGCCGCGGCGACGGCGCTGCCCAGCTCGCCGCCGGAGAGCTCCGCCGTGACGCCGGGGCCGCTGCCCGGCGGACGGCGCACCGCCTGGACGACGCCACCCTGGGCCGTGCTGCCGTAGAGGTCGGAGGCGCCGCCGCGGAGGACCTCGATCCGCTCGTGCGCCAGGCTCGGGATCCGGCTCCAGTAGACCCAGCCCCCGAACGGGTCGTTCAGCGGCAGCCCGTCGACGAGGACGAGCGCGCGGCTGGCGCCGCTCGCCCCGAGGCCGCGCAGCGAGACGCCCTGGGCCGTCGGGTTCGCGAAGCGGCTGCCGCTGCGGCGGAACAGCGAGAAGCCGACCACCTGGCGCAGCGCGTCGTCGACGGCGGGCGACGCGGTGGCGTCGAGCGCCTCGCGCGGCAGCACGGCGATCGACGCCGGCGCGTCGCCCAGGCGCGACTCCTGGCGCGTCGCGGTCACCGTGACCTGCTCCGAGCGCGTGGCGCCGGGCGGCTCGGCTGCCGGCGGCGGCCCCGCTTCCTGCGCGAAGAGAGGCGCGGCGGCCAGCAGGACCGCCGCCGCCGCCGGGGCCTTCAGTGGACGCTGACCGGGATCAGCAGGTCGGCCGTGCCCCGGCGGCACCAGGCCTCGCGCTGCGAGCAGTAGAAGAACACGACGCTCGCCTTGACCTGCTGCTCGCCCTTCGGGGCGACCGGCGAGATCGCGACCGGGAACAGCACCGGGCGGGCCAGGTCGAGGTACTTCGCCTTGAGCGGGTCGTAGTCGGGGACGCCGGCGGAAGGGGGCGCCTGCTTGTCGACCAGCACCGCCTGCAGCGCGTCGAGCTTGAGCTGCGGCGCCGGGTTCTCGTTCAGCCGGAGGTCCGGGTCGAGCGCCTGGAAGGTCACGGCCACGGCCACGCCGCCCTTCTTCGCTGGCACGAGCGAGGCGACGACGTCGAAGTGGCGGATGGTGGCGCCGAAGGCCAGCGCCGGGAGGAGGGTCAGGGGGAGGACGCTGCGCCGCATGGCTCGATCATATCGAAAGCGCGTCAGCCGGGGTGCCGGCCGCGGAAACCGCCGCGGGCACGGCGCCGGCGGGTAAAAAGGCGTCAAGGCTCCGGGCGGGGAGCGGCGCTCACGATAAGATATCCGGCCGTGATCCTGGATATCCAGCAGGGACTTGCCACCGCGGTGCGCCGCGCCGCCCGAGAGGCCTTCGGCGTCGAGCTCGAGGCCGTCGCGTTCCAGTACCCCCCTCGGGTCGAGCTCGGGGACCTCGCGCTGACGGCTCCGTTCGACCTCGCGAAGACGCTGCGGCGCAAGCCGCGCGAGATCGCCGAGGCGCTGGCGCAGCGCCTCGCGGGCGCGCCCGGCGTGCGCCGCGCGGAGGTCGCCGGGGGCGGTTACGTGAACCTCTTCCTCGAGCGGGGGCCCTTCGCGCGGGGACTGCACGCGGCCCTGGCCGCCGAGGCCGCCGCCGCGCCGAGGCCGGGGCGCGTGATCGTCGAGCACACCTCGATCAACCCGAACAAGGCCGCCCACATCGGGCACCTGCGCAACGCCTGCCTCGGCGACACGTTCGTGCGGCTGCTGCGTCACCGCGGCTACGAGGTCGGCGTCCAGAACTACATCGACGACACGGGAGTCCAGGTCGCGGACGTGGTCGTCGGCTTCCTGCACATCGAGGGCAAGACGCTCGCCGAGGTCGAGGCGATCGGCGGCCGCTTCGACTACTACTGCTGGGACCTGTACGCCAGGGTCGGCGACTTCTACGCGGAGGACCCCGCGCGCAAGAAGCTGCAGGCCGAGGCGCTGCACGCGATCGAGGCGGGCGGCAACGACACGGCCCGCCTGGCGGAGCACGTGGCGAGCCGTATCGTGGACTGCCACCTCGCGACCATGGCGCGGCTCGGCATCGACTACGACCTGCTGGCGCACGAGAGCGACATCCTGCGCCTGCACTTCTGGGCCCGGGCCTTCGAGCTGCTGCGCGAGCAGGGCGCGCTGCGTCTGGAGACGGAGGGCAAGCACCAGGGCTGCTGGGTGCTGCCGATGGGCGAGGCCGACGAGAACGCGATCGACGAGAACAAGATCATCGTGCGCTCGAACGGGACGGTCACCTACACCGGCAAGGACATCGCCTACCAGCTGTGGAAGCTCGGCAAGCTCGACCGCGACTTCCGCTACCGGCGCCACCGCGCCGGGACCGCCGCGCGCGCCCTGTGGACCACCACCAGCGGTGAGGGCGAGCCGGGGGCGCCCTCGTTCGGACACGCGAGCGCCGTCTACAACGTGATCGACGTGGGCCAGTCCTACCCGCAGCGCGTGGTCAAGGCGGGCGTCGCCGCCCTGGGCCACGCCGAGGGCGCCGAGGGCTCGCACCACCTCGCCTACGAGAAAGTGGTGCTCTCGCCCGCCACCGCGCGCGCCCTGGGCTACGCCGTCTCCGAGGACGAGGCCGCGGTCAAGGTGTCGGGGCGCAAGGGGCTCGGGGTGAAGGCCGACGACCTGCTCGACGCCCTGATCGCCAAGGCGCGGGCCGAGGTCGAGGCGCGGGACCCCGAGCGGGACGCCCCGGGCCGCGAGGCCACGGCCCGGGACGTCGCCACCGGCGCGCTGCGCTACTTCGTGCTGAAGTTCTCGCGCACGCGGATCATCACCTTCGACATGGAGGAGGCGCTCGCCTTCACGGGCGAGACCGGCCCGTACGTGCAGAACGCCGTCGTGCGGGCTCGCAACATCTTCGGCAAGCTGGCGGTCCAGGGGCACGACGCCCGGGCCCTGCTCGAGCGGGCGCGCTCGCTCGACCTCACGGCCTTCCTCTCGGGCGAGGAGGGCGACGAGGTCTGGGCCCTGCTGCTGCTGATGGCGCGCAGCGAGGAGGTGGCCGACCAGGCGATCCGCGCCGAGGACGTGGCGCTCGCCGCGAAGCACGCCTTCGCCGTCGCGCAGGCCTTCCACTCCTACTACCAGAAGCCGAAGTACTCGCTGCTGCACGCGGAGTCCGAGGACCTGCGCGCCTGCCGGGTGCTGGTGGTCGACGCGTTCGTGCGGCAGATGGAGACCCTGCTCGGCCTGCTCGGCATACCCGTGCCCGAGCGCATGTGAGGTCTCCGATCGTCGGGGTCACGCTCGGGGATGGCGACGAGCCGGGGCTCCACACGATGCGCGAGGACTACGTGCGGTCCGTCGAGCAGGCCCACGCCGTGCCGGTGGTGCTGCCGCCGGTGCGCCCCGAGCACGTCGAGGCGCTCCTCGAGAGGCTCGACGGCCTCGTGCTCTCCGGCGGCGTCGACCTCGACCCTTCACTGTACGGGGCGGCGCCGCACCCCCGCCTCGGCCGCGTCAACCGCCGGCGGGACGACTTCGAGCTGGCGCTCGTGCGCGAGGCCCTGCGGCGCGACCTGCCGGTGCTGGCTATCTGCCGGGGACAGCAGGTGTTAAACGTTGCCATGGGGGGAACACTCGTCCAGGACATCCCGTCAGAATGGGAGGGTGCGGGCGAGCATGACGCGGCGGGTCCCAGGTGGCACCGTTCACACGAGGTGCGGCTGCTTCCGGGATCGCGCCTGCGGACCCTGCTCGCGCGAGACTCGATGGCCGTGAACAGCTTCCACCACCAGGCGGTCGATCGTGCCGGCGACGGGCTCGTCGTCTCGGCCGTGTGCCCCACGGACGGCCTCGTCGAGGGCCTCGAGCTGCCGGGACGGCGCTTCGTCGTCGCCGTCCAGTGGCACCCCGAGTCGTTCTGGCAGGGCCCCGAGTCCTTCCAGGTGCTGTTCGACGCGCACGCGGAGGCCTGTCGGTCGTGAGCACCGCTCTCGCGCTCTCGGTGCTGCTCGCGGCCGGCGCGCGCCAGGCGCCTCCCTCTCCCGTCGCCCCGGCGGCGCCGGCCTCGATCCGCTGGGAGAAGGGCTTCGACGATGCGCTGCGCAAGGCGCGCCGGGCCGGCAAGCCGCTGATCGTGGACTTCTGGGCCGACTGGTGCAGCTGGTGCGAACGGCTCGACGAGACCACCTACGTCGACCCGTGGGTCGTGCGGCGGGCGCAGGAGTTCGTGGCGGTCAAGGTGGACACCGAGGGCTCGCGGCGCGACCTCGAGGTGGCGCGGCGCTACCAGGTCAGCTCGCTGCCGACGATCGTATTCCTCTCGCCGGACGGCCGGCAGCTCGGCCGGGTCGACGGCTACCAGGGCCCCGGCGTCTTCCCGCGCACGCTCGACGCGGCCCTCGCCGTCGCGAAGCGCGTCATGGCCTGGGAGGACGCGCTCGCGCGCAACCCCGACGACGCGCGCGCCCTCGCCCTGCTCGGCGCGCACCTGTACGAGCAGATGTACGTCGAGGACGCCCGCGAGCTGCTGCGGCGGGCGGTCGCGCGCGACACGGAGGAGCCGGCCGACGATCGCCGTCGCTCGCGGATGCTGCTCGCCTTCCTGGAGAGCCTGGCGCGCAACTTCCCCGCCGCGGAGAAGCTCGCCAAGGAAGCGCTGGCGCTCGAGCCGACCGACGACGACGAGCCGAAGCTGCTGTTCGTGCTCGGCCGCACCTACGTCTCGTGGGGGCGCAACGACGAGGCGGTGGCGACGATGGAGATCATCGTCCGGCAGTACCCGCAGAGCCCCGTCGCCCAGAAGGCGCGCGAGCTGCTGAGCGGCCTCAGACCCCGCTAGCCGCCAGGAACTCGCGCAGCAGCCGCAGCAGCTCGCGCGGCTGCTCCTCCTGGGGCACGTGGCCGGAATCCTCGATCACCGCGCTGCGCGCGCCCGCGATCGCGCGCGCGAAGCGCCCGGCGTGCGCGAGCGGGATCCAGCGGTCGTCGCGACCCCAGACGACCAGCGTCGGCGCCGTCACCCGGGCCAGCGCGTCGCTCACGACCGCGTCCCGCCCGCCGAGCGAGGCGCCGAGGGAGCGCAGGGCGGCGAAGGATCCCGGCTGGCGGACGGCGTCGAGGTACTCCGCCACCCGCTCGCCGGTGACGAGGGCCGGGTCGTGGAACACCTGGCGCAACGCCAGCTCGACGAGCAGCCGCTTGCCCGGCAGGAGAGAGGCGGCCTGCCCCAGCGGCGACATCGCGAGCCGCACGAGCCGGGGACGATCGGCCGGCGCGAGATCGAAGCCGGCCGCGTCGACGAGGACGAGCCCGCTGACGCGGTCCGGGGCCCCGGCCGCGACGAGCACGGCCGCGGAGCCGCCCATGCTGTTGCCGACCAGGCTGGCGCGCCGCACCGCCAGCCGGTCCATCAGGCCGAGCACGGCGGACGGCAGGTCCTCCAGCGCCAGGTCGGACGGCCGGTCGGACAGCCCGAAGCCGGGCAGGTCGAGGGCGATCACGTCGTGGTCGGGCGCGAGGCCCGGGATCACGTCCTTCCAGGTGTGCAGCGAGGCGCCCAGACCGTGGATCAGCACCACGGTCGGTCCACGGCCCGTGCGCACGTAGCGCAGGCGGTGGCCGTCGACCGAGGCGAAGCGCGCCTCGAGGCGGGCCGCCGCGAGCCAGGGCGCCGGGGACGGCGCGCAGCGATCGTAGGCCGCGAGGGCGCCGAGCACGGCCAGCGCCAGCGCCAGCAGCGTGGCGACGGCGCGCGCGGCCGTGCGCACCGGCTATCGCTCCAGCAGCCGGCGCAGCTCCGGCAGGGCCTCGACCGCGGCCTGCTCGCCGGCCGCCGCGAAAGAAGGGATGCGCTGCGGGCGCATCCAGCCCGACTCGCCGATCGGAGGCGAGATCACGAGGTCGGCGCCGGCCAGCTCGGAGCGGGTGCGACCGCGCAGCAGCGTCAGCCCGGCCCGCAGCGCGATCGCCACGAACGAGTCCGCCGCGGGCCAGCGGCCGCCCGCGTTGCAGTCGACCGCGACCACGACGCCGCCCTCTCCCGCGAGGTCCCTGGCGCGACGCACGGGCACCACCTCCGACACGGACCCGTCGACGAGCCGCCGCCCGCCGAGGGCGAAGGGCGGGAAGAAGCCGGGGAAGCTGCAGGAGGCGCGCACGGCGTCGCGCACCGAGCCCTCGCAAAAGGCCACCGCCTCTCCCGTGTCGACGTCGGTGGCCACGACCACGAGCGGCAGGCGCAGTTCCTCGATGCGGACGTCGGGCAGCCACTCGTCGATCAGCGCACCGAGCCGGCTGCCGGACAGCAGGCCCCCGCCCCAGCCGCGCACCCACATCCAGGGGTGCAGCTCGGAGGCGCCCTGCACGAAGCGGTCGAGGTCGACGCCGCTGGCCCAGGCGGCCGCCACCAGCGAGGCGCCCGAGACGGCGGCGATGCCGGAAACGGCGGCGCCCCCGCGCTCGAGCGCCCGCAGCACGCCGCAGTGGGCGGCGGCGTGGGCGCCGCCCCCCGCGAGCGCGAGCGCGAGCGGCCTCACCGGCCGGCCCCGGCCGGGGCGGCGCAGCCAGCCCTCATGCCACGCGGGACGGGATTC
>JBGASI010000277.1:0-6483 GCA_044229815.1 Vicinamibacteria bacterium
GTCGCCGTCACCGTACCGGCCGGAGTCGGAGCCGGCGACGCCGGGGGCCGGGTCTGCGGCTTCGTCGAATCGCAGGACGGCGCGCGGCTGCCGGGGGCCACGGTCGTCCTCACGAGCGCCCGGGACGGCACGAGGACGCGGCTCGCGAGCGGCGCGAGCGGCGACTGGCGCTCGCCGGCGCTGCCGAGCGGCCACTACGCGCTCGAGGCGAGCCTGCCCGGCTTCGAGCCGCGGAGGCTGGCCGATCTGATCGTGCGGCCGGAACTGGAGACGCGCGCCGACGTGACGCTGGTCGTGGCCGGCCTGCGCGAGACCGTGAGTGTCGTCGGCACTGCTTCCCGCGGCACGCTCGAGGCCTCGGAGATCCGGGAGCTCTCGGCATGGGACCTCGGCCAGGCGCTCGGCTGGAAGGCCGGCCTGTGGCGGCTGCGCAAGGGCGCGATCGCGAACGACGTGGTGCTGCGGGGCTTGCAGAGCCGCGACCTCAACGTCCTGATCGACGGCCAGCGGGTGTACGGCGCGTGTCCCAATCACATGGACCCGGCCGCGTTCCATGTCGACCTCGCCGAGGTCGACCGCGTCGACGTCGCGCTGGGCCCGTTCGATGTGAAGAACCAGGGCGGCCTCGGCGGAACGGTCAACGTCGTGACGCGCAAGCCGGAGCCGGGCTGGCACGTCTCGCCGCGCTTGTCGGTCGCCTCCTTCCGGAACGTCAACCCATCCATCACCGCCAGCCGGGGAGGCGAGAGGCTGTCCGCGCTCGCAGGCTATTCCTGGAGGCGCGGCGAGGCGCCGCGCGACGGCTCGGGCCGGCCCTTCACGCAGCTCGCGAACTACCGGCCGGAGCGGCAGGGCGACGCCGCGTTCTCGCTCGGCGCCGCCTGGGGCCGCGTGCTCCTCGTGCCCGCGCCCGGCCACGCGCTCGACCTGTCGTACACGCGCCAGGACTCCGGGGCGCTCCTCTACCCGTACCTGCAGATGGACGCCTCCTGGGACGACACCGATCGCGCGAACCTGCGCTACGAGGCGACGGGGCTCGGCGGGAGACAGGCAAGCCTGCGCGTTCAGGGCTACCTCACGCGGGTCGACCACTGGATGAGCGACGAGCGGCGCACTTCCTCGGTCGGCAAGCCGCGCGCCTGGTCGATGGCCACGCGGGCGGACACGCGAACGCTCGGCGCCAAGGCCGAGGTCGTGCTCGGCGGGCTCACGCTCGGCCTCGAGGGCCACGAGCGGCGCTGGGACGCGACGAACGAGATGGCCGGCTTCGGGTACGCGCCGCAGGCCATGGTGCCCGACGTGAGCGTGAAGGTCGCGGGCGCTTTCGCCGAGTACGAGCGCGTGCTGCCACGCGGGCTCGGGCTCTCCGTGGGCGCGCGACTCGACAGCGCGCGCAGCGCGGCCGACGCGACCCTCGCCAACACGCCGCTCTACGAGGCCTACCAGCAGACCCGCAGCCTCGAGGCGACGGACACGCTCCCCGCGGGCAAGCTGCGGCTCGCCTGGCGCCGCGGCGGCTGGCAGCTCGCCGCCGGTGTCGGCCACGCGCCGCGCGTGCCCGAGGCCAGCGAGCGCTACCTCGCGCTGCGCCGCGCCGGCACCGACTGGGTCGGCAACCCGGCCCTCGCGCCGAGCCGCAACACGGGGCTCGACGCCTCGGTCGAGTGGACGCGCTCCGGCTTCCGGCTCGGCGTCAACGGGTACTGGAGCCGCGTGCGCGACTACATCACGGTGTACGACCAGGTCCGCCGCAGCGTCGGCGTCACGACGAACGGCCTCGCGCGCTCGTTCGCGAACGTCGACGCCTCGCTCGCGGGCGGCGAGCTCCGCGGCAGCCTGCCGATCCTGTTCGGGCGCGTGTTCGTGTCGGGAGACGTCTCGTACGTGCGGGGCGAGCAGGACGGCGACGCCGGACGAGGGATCGCCGCCGGTCCCCTGGCCGAGATGCCGCCGCTGCGCGGCCACCTGACCGCGCGCTTCGACGACGGCCTCTTCTTCGGCGCAGTGGAGGGCATCTTCGCGTCCGACCAGGAACGGGTGGACACCTCGCTCAACGAGTCGCGCACGCCGGGCTGGGGCGTCCTCAACCTCTCCGCGGGGGTGAAGAAGGGTCAACTGCGCCTCGCCGCTGGCGTCTCGAACGTCTTCGACCGCCTCTACACCGACCACTTGTCCTACCAGCGTGACCCGTTCCGGTCGGGCGTGCGGGTACCGGAGCCGGGCCGCAGCGTGTACCTCAACGTCTCGACGACGTTCTGAGCAAAGGGCGGCCGCGCGGGCAGGCGACGCGGGGCCGGGAGGGATCGACGACACCTTCCGGCCCCGTGAGATCGAGCGACGTGCTACCGACGGCCGCCGCGACGGCCGCGGCCCTGGCCCTTCGGGCCGGTGCCATCGCAGGCGCCACCACCCGCGCCGGGGCCATAGCCCGAGCCATCCTGCGGGCCGACCCCCTGGTTTCCGGTGCCGCCGCCCGGGCCCCGCCGCTTGCCGTTGCCGCGGCCCTGCGAGCCCTGCCCCGTACCCGTGCAGTTGTCGCAGATGCCGTCGCCATCGTTGTCGACGAAGTTCGGGCCCACGTTCGAGGGCTTCGTCGGAGCCGGACCCTGCGGGGCCGTCTGCGCGCTGCCCAGGGTCGCCATCGCGAGCGCCGTGAGCGCCGCGGCCAGCATCAGCATCTTCTTCATCTCGTCCTCCCTCTCGCCTTTCGCGGCGTGTGCCGCTGCCTGGGACAAGAGGCAAGGCCCGCGCCAGCGCGTCCGCCCCGGCCTTGCCGGACCCGAACTGCAGCGCCCACGCGGGTTTCCAGACTGCGGGCGGTCGCGGACGCGCCCACCCGGAGGCCTGCGACTCGACCATCTGGTCGAGCCGTTCGACCTCTTTGTCGAGAAGCCGGCCCCCTGAGATGGCCTTGCCTGGCAGACGGTCACCGCATCCTGCCCTCCCACAGCTGTTTATCCCGTTCGGCACGGCGCCGGGCCGGCTGGCAGCGGTCCTGCTACTGCCGCTGGTGGCGGGCGATCGCTCGGCCGCCATCCGCGACCCGGGAGGGGAAGATGACTCGAAGCCAGCAACGCTTCACTCTAATCACGACGACGATCCTCACCACGGCGCTGGCGGCAGGCGTACACGCCCAGGGCCATGGCCCGCACTGCGCGCCCCGGGCCGCCGCCTCGAGCGCCCTCGCACCGCTCGACACGCGGGTGCAGACGGCGGTCCAGGAGGCGCTCCTGGACGAGCGCCACACCGAGGACGTCTACGCCGCCGTCGTCCACGCCCACGGCGAGGTACGGCCCTTCTCGAACGCGGTCCACGCGGAGGCGCGGCACGCCGCGTTCCTCGAGCGGGTGCTCGCGGCGCGTGGCGTCGCCGTGCCGCCCCGTGCGCTCGCGCCGGCCCAGCCGGCCCCTGCGTCACTGACGCAGGCCTGCGCCGCAGCGGTCGCGTCCGAGCGACACAACGTGGCGCTGTACGACCGCCTTCTCGCCGGAGGCTCGTTGCCGGAGGACGTCAGGCGGGCCTTCGACCACAACCGCTGGGCCTCGCTCGAGCACCACCTGCCCGCCTTCGAGCGCTGCCGGGGTGCCGCCGCGGCGGGAGTCGGCGAATGAACCGGCGCCTCCTCGCGCTCGCCGCGACGGCGGCCTCTCTCGCGCCCCGGCCGACGGCGGCCCAGGCCCGCTTCGACGCCGCGATCGGCAGCGCCCTGCAGTCGCTGAACTCGCCGGCGCTCGGAACGTCGGAGAGCCAGTCGACGCTCGCGGGCGGCGCCGCGGCGGGGCTCGACTTCCTGGCGGGCCGGGCCTACGCGGGCTACGGGCTCGACGCGGGTTCCTACGCATCCCCGGGCGACTGGAGCTACAGGCTGCACCGGCTCGACGCCCGTTACCGCGTGGATCTCTCCGCGAGCACGCGCCTCCACTTCGGCAGCGCTGCGGCGCTGCGACGCAACGGCGCGGGCTGGCAGGACGCCGACTACGACGCCATCGGCGGCTTCGTCAACCTCGAGACGAAGCCCGCGGCTCGACTGACCCTGCGCACCGGCTACCGTCTCGACCGGCGGACGTTCGACTCGCTGCCCTCGCTGGACCAGACCGAGCACGCGGTGTTCGCGAGCCTCCTCGCCAACCTCCCCAGCCGGACGACCCTGATCGCCGAGGCGAGCGGGGGCCTGAAGGGGTACCGCGGCGATCCCGCGCTGCCGGCCGATCCCGGCGCCGACGAACACGTACCGGCGCAGACGGGCGAAGGCGGCGGTGCGAGTGGCCGAGGCCGCGGCGGCCCGGGAGCGCCGGGAACGGGTGGCATGGGCCCATCCTCGCGCCCGACGCTGCCCTCGGCGACCGGCGGCAACGCCGACCGAGCCGGCCAGTTCACGCTGCTTCTCCGCGTGGCGCAGTCGCTCGGCGAACGGACCGGCCTCTCCCTGCAGGGCTCCTGGCGCGGGACCGGCGGCAGCGTGCCGCCGGCGCTCGTCACCACGCCGGCCGGTCTCTTCGACGACGGCGTGTACGACGATCCCTTCGCAAGCGGCCTCGTGGCCGCACAGCTGCGCCTCAAGCACGTGCGCCCCGGCGGCGGCGCGGTGGAGGCCGGCCTGCGCCGCTTCCGGCAGGCGTACACGGCAGCGCTCGCGCTCGGCGCCGACGGGCTACCGCTCGGGGGCGACTCCCTGCGCGAGGATCAGGTGTGGCGCGCGGACGCCTCGGCGGAGGTCCCGCTCTTCCCCTCGCGCAGCGGCGTCTTCGACCTGCGACTGCAACTCGGCTACGCCTACACGCAGAGCCGATCGAACGACGCGTTCTACGACTATCGCAACCACGCCGGGGGCATCACGCTCGCGGTTTCCTACTGAGGGCCGGCCGGCGCCAGCGCGGCGAGCGGGACGCGCACGCTGATGGCGCCGC
The DNA here is from genome assembly GCA_044229815.1 of Vicinamibacteria bacterium. GTDB lineage: Bacteria > Acidobacteriota > Vicinamibacteria > Fen-336 > Fen-336 > DATBSL01. Next base: position 4,908 of record JBGASI010000277.1, read on the forward strand.
GCACGTCGCCGATGGCGAAGCCGGTGGCGCGATCGCCCGGGTAGGCGGCGTCGAGCGCCCTGCGGACGGGCTCGGGGATCGCCTCCCGCGCTCCGTGACAGGCGAGGCACAAGGCGTTCGTCACGACGGGCTTCAGGTAGCGGAGCGTGTCGCTCCCGCCCTCGCGAACGACCGCCCAGTGCTCGGCCGCGGCGCGTGCCTCGGCCGGCAGCCGGTCGAAGGACTCGAGCACCCCGCGCTCGTAGCCGTCGGGCGCGTTGGCCGCGTTGCGGTGGCGGAGGCTGACCCGGCGGATGTCGGCGCCCGTGCGGCCGCGGTACTCGGCCGTCTTCGCCTGTGCCCCGGCCGCGCACGCCGAGACGGCGCCGGCGGCGCCTCCCTTCTGCATCTCCGCGACCAGCAGCCCCCGGATCTCCCCGGTGAGCCCCGCTGCTGCCGCCCGCGCCTCGGCCAGGGCCTTCGCCGTGACAGCTTCCGCCGGCTCCTGCGGCTGGGCGAGAGCGATCGCCGCGCACGCCAGACCCAAGGCCACCGACACTCGCCCGATCCGCTTCCTCATCGCCTGCCTCCGTCGTCTCTCCGTCGCGCCTAGAGCCCGTACTTCTTCAGCTTGTACCGCAGGTGGCGCTCGCTGATGCCGAGCGACGCAGCCGCGCGCGTCTGCACGCCGCCCTCCCGGTCGAGCGCCTCGAGGATCAGCCGTTTCTCGAACGCCTCCACGCGCTGCGTGAACCCGCCCGTCTCGCCCTTGTCCTCCGTCCTCAGCACGCCGAGGTGCAGCGGCAGGTCGGCCGTGCCCACGAGCTCGCCGCGCGCGAGGACAACGGCGCGGTGGACGAGGTTCTCGAGCTCGCGCACGTTGCCCGGGTAGTCGTGCTTGAGCAGCAGGTCCATCGCCTCGCGCGACACGCTGCGCGCCCTGCCCTCGTCCGCGAAGCGGCGCAGGAAGAGGTCCACGAGCAGCGGGATGTCCTCGCGCCGCTCGCGCAGCGGCGGCAGCGTGATCGAGACCACGTCCAGCCTGAACAGCAGGTCCTCGCGGAACTCCCCGGCGCGCGCCATCGCCGGCAGGTCGCGGTGGGTGGCGGCGATCACGCGCACGTCCACCTTCAGCGTGCGCGAGCCGCCGAGCCGCTCGAAGGCCTGCTCCTGCAGGACGCGCAGCAGCTTCACCTGGGTGCCGCGCGGCAGGTCGCCGATCTCGTCCAGGAAGAGCGTGCCGCCGTCCGCCAGCTCGAAGCGGCCGCGGCGCTCGCGGTCGGCCCCCGTGAACGCGCCACGATCGTGGCCGAACAGCTCCGACTCGAGCAGCGTCTCCGGCAGCGCCGCCACGTTCACGGCCACCAGCGGCCCGCGCCGGCGCGGGCTCGCGAAGTGGATGGCCCGGGCCAGCAGCTCCTTGCCCGTGCCGGATTCGCCGCAGATCAAGCAGTTGATCCGGGTGCCCATGATCCGCCGGACGAGGGCGTAGACCTCCTGCATCCGCGGCGAGGACCCGACGATCTGCCCGAGCTGGTAGCGGGAGCCGAGCTCGGCGTGGAGGCGGACGTTCTCCTCCTCCAGGTGGCGCATCGTG
>JBGASI010000278.1:0-6442 GCA_044229815.1 Vicinamibacteria bacterium
ATAGGCCCGGTCGTCGATCTCCGGCCGGTTGAGGGCGTAGTAGAGGTGCTCGTGCCGGCGGATCTCGCTCCGCAGCTGGGCGATCCGCCGCTCGGCCTGCGCGCGCGTGGTCATCGCGGGCGGCGACTCAGTGGTCGCGGGCGAGGATGAAGCCGGGCAGGGCGAAGAGCGCGTCGCGGTACTCGGACGGCTCGAAGGCGGCCAGCTCGCTGCGGGCCGCCTCGGCGTAGCGCTCCGCCATCTGCCGCGACTCCTCGAGCGCGCCGCAGTCGCGAGCCATCCGCACGAGCTCCTCGCGCGTGACCCGCGAGAAGGCGCGGTCCTCGATCACGGTCTTCACCTTGTCGACCGCGGCCCGGCCGGCCCGCCGCATCAGGAAGATCATGGGCAGCGTGACCTTGCCCTCGCGCAGGTCGTTCGCCACGGGCTTGCCGAGCGTCTTCTCCTCGGCCGTGAAGTCGAGCACGTCGTCCACCATCTGGAAGCACAGGCCCAGGTTCAGCCCGTAGCTCGCGAGCGCCGACTCGCGCCGCTCCCCGGCGTCGCCGAGGATCGCGCCGATCCGCGTGCAGGCGGCGAAGAGGTCGGCGGTCTTGCGGCGGATCGTGTCGAGGTGGTCGGCCTCGGTGACCCGGATGTCGCCGTTGCGCTCGATCTCCAGGATCTCCCCTTCGATCAACCGCAGCGTGACGTCGGAGAGCAGGCGCAGGATCCGCAGGTTGTCCTGCGAGAGCGCCATCGCCATCGACTTCGTGTAGAGGAAGTCGCCGAGCAGCACGGTGATGTCGTTGCCCCAGCGGCTGTTGACGCTGCGGCGGCCGCGGCGCGTGGTGGCCTCGTCGATGATGTCGTCGTGCAGGAGCGAGGCGGTGTGGATGAACTCGACCGTCGACGCGAGGAGCACCGCGCGCTCGCCGCGGTGGCCGCACAGCCGGCCCGCCAGCAGCAGCAGCGCCGGCCGCACGCGCTTACCGCCGCCCTCCTGGACGTAGCGCCCGATCTCGCCCACGAGCCGCACGTCCGAGCGCACCTGGTCGCGGAAGACCTGCTCGACCTTGGCGAGGTCGTCGTCCACGAGGCGGACAATGTCTTTCAGCCCGAGCACTTCCTGGCGGCCGAGGGGGTTCACGGCGGCCACGCGCTACCGGTAGTTCGTGAACTGCATGTCGATGCCGAGATCGGTCTCGCGCAGCAGCTTCATCACGGCCTGCAGGTCGTCGCGGTTCTTGCCGGTGACGCGCAGCTGGTCGCCCTGGATCGCGGCCTGCACCTTGAGCTTCGTGCCCTTGATCAGCTTCACGATCTCCCGGGCCTTCTCGGTCGGGATCCCCTTCTGCAGCTCCACCTTCTGCCGCACCGTGCCGCCCAGGGCCTTGTCCACCTCGCCGAAGCTCAGCGCCTTCAGAGGGATGCTGCGCTTGACCAGGCGGCCCTCGAGGATCTCGCGCACGGCCTTCAGCTTGAAGTCGTCCGAGGAGGTGAGCACGAGCTCCTCGCCGTGCAACTCGACCGCCGAGCCCGTGCCCTTGAGGTCGAAGCGCGTCTGCAGCTCCTTCGTGGCCTGCGCGAGCGCGTTCTTGACCTCCTGGAGGTCGACGGTGCTGACGATGTCGAACGAGCTGTCGGCCATGGCCTCTCGCTGGGTGGATTCGGGGTCGGGTGCGACGGGTCAAAATGACGGATTCGCGCGGAGTTGTCAACGTGCGACGGGTCGAACGCGGCCCGCCTGCGGCCCCGCGCGACCGTCAGATGGGCCGTCGGAACAGGCGGCCGTAGTTCCGGCGGGCGGCCTCTCCCACCGCTTCGAGGCTCGTCCCGCGCAGGGCCGCCACCTTGCGGGCCACCTCGACGACGAAGGCGGGCTCGTTGCGCCGGCCGCGGTGCGGCGGCGGCGAGAGGAAGGGCGCGTCGGTCTCGACGAGCAGCCGGTCCTGCGCCACCTCGCGGGCGACCTGCTGGATCAGCTCGGCGCGGGGGAAGCAGACGATGCCCGAGAACGAGATGAAGAAGCCGAGCTCGAGTGCGCGGCGCGCCAGCTCGAGCCCGCCCGTGAAGCAGTGGATGACGCCGCCCGCCTCCCCCGCCCGCTCCTCCTCGAGGATCTGCGCCGTCTCCGCGTCGGCCTCGCGCGTGTGCACGACGATCGGCAGGCCCACCTCGCGGGCCAGGCGGATCTGCCGGCGGAACACCTCGCGCTGCACGTCCCGCGGCGAGTGGTCGTAGTGGAAGTCGAGGCCGACCTCGCCGATCGCCACGACGCGGCCCTCGCGCGCCAGCCCCCGCAACTCGTCGTAGACCCGCTCGTCCGCGACCCGGGCCTCGTGCGGGTGGACGCCGGCGGTCGCCGGCAGCCCATAGCGCCCGGCCACCTCGAGCGCCCGCCGGTGGCCCGCGGCCTCGTCGACGCCCCCGACCAGCAGCATCTCCTCGACCCCCGCCGCCCGAGCGCGCGCGATCACCTCCTCGCGCTCGCCGTCGAACTCCGGCATGTCGACGTGGCAGTGGGAGTCGACGAGCCGCAGCTGCTGCTCGAGCCCTTCGATCATCTGGCGCCGCCCCTGTGGCTGCCCCGTCGCCGATTCGCGGGTGCGCGCTTCACCGGTGAAAGCATGGAGCCAAGTCTACCGTTCCGGGGGGGACTGCTCGCGTCGGCCGCTCCGAGAAGGGGCTTCCCGGGGGCATTCCAGGAAGCCCGCTTTGTAGAAACTCCCGTCTCGCGGTCGATCTTCAGCCAGGCAACGAGGTCGCCGCAGCGACGCCGGGTGGCTCTCGCGGGCCAGGCCGCGCGAGCGCCGGCCTAGTCGTCGATGACGAAGGTGACCATCATGTTGACCTGATACTCCATGATCGCACCGTCCTTCACGCGCACGTGCTGCTCCTTCACCCACGCGCCCTTGACGTTGCGCAGCGTCTTGTGCGCCCTCTCGATACCTTGCTTCATCGCATCCTCGAAGCTCTTGCTCGAGGTCGCGCTGATCTCGGACACCTTGGCCACTGACATCTCGTCCCCCTTGTCCTTACCTGTCCCGGTCGTACGGGCGTGTGCCGCCGGTACTCGCGCTACGGACGGAGCAAGGGGCATGCCACCGAGACGGGGCGCCCGGGACCTAGACCATCCGCGTGCGCAGAGGAGCCAAGCCCTTGCGCGCCCGCGGACCGACCGCGCGGCTCAGCGGCACTTGCCCTCGATGTAGCCGAGGGACTTGAGGTTCTCGCACTGCTCCGGAGACAGCTGCGCGGCCTCGCCGCCCCCCGCGCTGCGCCGGGCCAGGCGCAGCGTCCAGTGGTGCAGCGCCTGGCGGTAGTAGGCCGTGCGCAGCGGCTCGCGCGCGGCCAGGTCGCGCGCCTCGGCCGGGTCGGCGACGAGGTCGTAGAGCCACTCCTGGCCGGTCTGCGTGTAGTAGAGGTACTTGTACTGCTCGTCGCGAAGGGCGTAGCGCGGACGGTCCCAGACAGTACGCGAGAGCACGGCCGGCTTGCCCGGGGCACCGGCCAGCACCGGCAGCAGGCTGCGGCCCTGGAACTCGCGGTCGGAGCCGCCCTTGCCGAGCACGCCGAACACGTCGGCGATCGTGGGCGCGAGGTCGAGCAGGTCGGCCAGCGCCGCGACGCGTTTCCCGGCGATCCCAGCCTCCTTCGGGAAGCGCACGATCAGCGGCACGTGCACGCTCGGCTCGTAGACGTGGACGTTGTGGCCGATCCAGCCGCGCTCGCCCACCGCGACCTCCGGCGCGCGTGGCGCTTCGAAGAGCTCCTCGCCGTGGTCGGCGGCGACGATCAGCACCGTCTTCTCCCACAGGCCGCGCTCCTCGAGCGCGCGGCGCAGGGCGCCGACTTCCTGGTCGGCGAAGGCGAGGCTGCCGTCGTAGAGCCGCACCAGGTGCTCGCGCTCGGCCTCGCTGAACGGCCGCCGGCCCTGGTTCACCTCCCTGAAGAACCGCTCGTCGCGGCGCAGGGGCCGGGCGATCGGGCCGTCGGGCCCGAACCTCGTGTCGAACGGGGGCTCGGGGTCGTAGGGGAAGTGCGGCTCGCGGAAGTGCACGTAGGCGAAGAAGCGCCGGTCCTTGTTGGCGTCGAGCCAGGGCGGCACGGCCTTGCGGAAGACGTCGCCGTTGCTGCCGAGCGTCTTCCAGACCTCGGCGAAGTCGACGAACCCGCGGTCGAAGCCGAACAGCCGCCCGGCGACGGCGTTCGCCACGAAGCCGCCGGTGTGGACGCCCTGCGCCGAGAGCAGCTCGGCGAGCGTCAGGCGGTCCTTCGGCAGCTTCGCCGAGAAGGACACCTCGCTGTGGTGCCGGTCGGGGTACTGCGAGGTCCAGACGGAGGACATCGCCCCGAGGGTGTAGACGGCGGGCGTGTAGACGCGCTCGAACAGCACGCCCTCGCCGGCGATGCGGTCGATCTGCGGCGTCGTCGCGCGGCCGTAGCCGTAGGCGCCGAAGGACTGCGCGCGCGCCGCGTCGAGGATGACCAGGACCACGTTGCTGCCGGCCAGCGCGCGCCGCAGCCCGGCGACGCGCGCGTCGTCCGCGGCCGCGAGCGGCACGGGCTCGAGCGGATCGCTGCCCGTCGAGCCGAAGACGCGCGGTCCGACGAAGCGTCCCCAGGCGAAGCGCGGCTGGCCTGCCTCGGCGACGGCCAGGGAGACGCGCACGATGTCGCCAGGCCGGCCGGGCAGGGACACGACCTGCTCCCCGGCCGGGTTGCGGCGCGCGTCGATCAGCCGGTGCCAGATCTCGCGCTCGCCGCCGGCGGCATCCTCGACGAGGACGCGGAAGAAGGCGGACCCGGCCGCGGCCCGCGCCGCCGGCTCGAGCTCCGGCGTGAAGCGCAACTCGGCCGAGCGCGGCAGCTTCAGCGCGAAGCGCACCACGGCCGGGCCGAGCACCGTCAGGCTCGGGACCCCCTGCTCGGCGCCGACGGCGAACGGCCGTGGCGCGTCGCGGGCCAGCAGGTCCTCGAGCGACACGTCGGACGACGGGCCCGTGACCAGCGTGTAGAAGGCCGCCGCGAGCTGGCGCCGGTCGAGGCTCTTCGGGTCGGCGTCCGCCGGCGAGGCGGTGCCGGCGAACACGAAGCGCAGCCGGTTGTCGCCCGGCCGCTGCGCCGACGCCGGCAGGCCAATGCGGTAGCGGAAGCGGGCGTCGTTGAGCTTGAAGCGCTCGACGGGCGTGCCGTTGAGCCGCACCTCGACCGCCTGTCCCTTGACGCCCGGGTAGGGGGCCGCGTCGAGGATCGCCAGGCGCGGCTGCACGGCGTCCCAGTGGAACGCCAGCTCGGCCTCGCCCTTCGACCACAGGAACGGCTCCTCCGCCGCGCCACCGGCCTCCCGGTGGAAGCCGTCCGTCAGCCGGGGCTCGGCCGCGGGCGTACCGAAGCGCAGCACGTCGTCCTGGGACCACGTCTCGGCCACGGGCACCCGCGCGGCGAGGTCGTAGACGAGGACCGCCGGCCGCCCCGGGCAGCCGAGACCGCCGAGCAGGGCGAGCGCCACGACGGCTGCCGCCGCGGCTCTTCCGGGCTTCACTTCACCTTCGTGCCGGGCGCCACCTCGGCCTCGAAAGCGCACAGGACCGCCTTGTTGTCGATCGACCCGGCGAGCACCATGCCGTTCGACTCGACGCCCATCAGCTTCGCGGGCTTGAGGTTCGCCACGAGAATGACCGTCTTCCCCACGAGCGCCTCGGGGGCGTAGGCCTCGGCGATCCCGGCCACCACCTGCCGTTGCTCGCTGCCGAGATCGACCTGGAGCTTGATGAGCTTCTTCGAGCCGGCGATCTTCTCGGCGGCGAGGATCTTCGCCGCGCGCAGCTCGACCTTCGCGAAGTCCGCGATGTCGATCCGCGTGTCGGCCGCCGGGGCGGGCGCCACGGCAGCGGGGGCAGCGGCCGGGACGGGCGCGACGGCAGGCGCCTCGGGCTTGGGTGCGGGCGGATTCGTCTCGGACACGCTGGCCTCCTTCGGCTCTTCCTTCTTCTCGACCCGCGGGAACAGCGGGGCGACCGTACCGAGCGACGCTCCGCCCTTGAGGACGCCCCACGCCAGGTCGGGCGGTGCCGCCTCGCGCGCCTCCAGCCCCAGCATCGCAAAGATACGGGCGGCGGCGCGCGGGATGACCGGGGAGGCCAGCACCGCGACCACCCGCACGCCCTCGAGCAGGCGGTGGAGAAACGCCTCCAGCTCGCCGCGGCGCGTGGCGTCCTTCGCCACGCTCCAGGGCTCGAACTGCACGATCGCCTGGTTGAACTGGCCGACCCAGGCCCACAGCTCCGTCAGCGCGCCCGAGAAGTCGAGCGCCTCGTAGCGGGCCAGCACGCGGGCCGCCAGGCCGTCCTGGGCCGCGAAGGCCGTGGCGGCGAAGACCGCGGTGAAGTCCGCGGAACCCGCGGCCGGCGCGGCGCCGGCGACTGGCACCTTCCCGTCGCAGTACTTCTGCGCCATG
>JBGASI010000279.1:0-6427 GCA_044229815.1 Vicinamibacteria bacterium
GATCACGTCGAGCTCCGTGCCCGCGGCAACCGTGGGGTCGCCCTGGCGCAGTCGCGACATCTGCATCACGCCGGCGAGGCCGAAGAAGAGGCCCGCGACCGAGTAGACGGCGAGCTTCAGTCGCTCGATCGCGATGCCGCAGGCGCGCGCCGCGGCCTCGCTCGAGCCGAGCGCGAAGACGCGGCGGCCGAACACGGTGCGGCGCAGCACGAAGCCCATGACCACGGCCAGCACCAGCGTGGCCCAGACGCCCGGCGCGAAGAGCGTCCAGGACGCAGCCGGGACGGTCACCGCCAGCTCGTCGAGCCAGGTCGGAGGGGTGTTGACCGTGGCCTGGTGGGCGAGCCACTTCGCGCTGCCGCGGGCGACGCCGAGCATGCCGAGCGTCGCGATGAAGGGGACGACGCGCAGCCGGGTGATCGCCAGCGCGTTGACGAGGCCGATGAGGCCGCCCGTCAGCACGCCCAGCGCGAGCGCTGCCGCCGGGGCGTGGCCGGCGCTGAGGACCAGGGCGGCGACGACACCGGAGAGCGCGATCGAGGAACCGACCGAGAGGTCGATGCCCCCGCCGACGATCACGAGCGTCATGCCGATCGCCCCGATCGCGACGATCACCGTCTGCGCGAGCACGACCCGCAGGTTGTTGGCGGAGAGATAGCGCTCGGGCGCGCCGCTCGCGACCGCGAAGAAGGCGACCACCAGCAGCAGGCCGAGGAACGGCCCGAGGCCGCTCAGGCGAGAGCGCCAGCCGCTGCTCACGCGCCGATCGCCGCCTCGAGGGCGGCCTCCTGGGTCCAGGCCTCGATCGGCCGGGCCGGCGAGAGGATGCCGCGACTCATGACCGCGAGCCGGTCGCACACCCCGAGCAGCTCGGGCAGGTAGGAGCTGACCAGCAGCACGGCCTTGCCCGCCGCGGCGGCGGCAGCGATCGCCTCGTAGATCTGGGCCCGGCTCGCCACGTCGACGCCGCGCGTGGGCTCGTCGAGCAGCAGCACGCCTGCGTCCTGGTGCACGAGCCGCGCCACGGCCACCTTCTGCTGGTTGCCGCCGCTCAGCGTGCGCACGCGTTGGTTCGGGCCCGTCGTGCGCACGTGCAGCTCGGCGGCGCGGGCGCTCGCCTGCGCCCTTTGCGCGTCCAGCTGCAGCAGGCCGTGGCGCGAGCAGGACGACAGGCGGGTGAGCGTGACGTTGTCGGCGATCGACAGCGGCAGCGCGAGCCCCTCCCCCTTGCGGTCCTCGCTGAGGTAGCCGAGGCCCTGCGCGAGGCGGAGGGCGGGAGAGTCACCGAGGCGGCACGGCCTGCCCTCGACGACCACCTGGCCGGCAGCGGGCCGGTCGAGGCCGAACACGGCCCGTACCAGCTCCGTGCGGCCCGAGCCCATCAGGCCGAAGACGCCGAGCACCTCGCCGCGGCGCAGCGCGAGCGAGGCGTCCCGCAGCGCGGGCGGCCGCGCGAGGCCGCGCAACTCGAGCGCCACTTCGGCGGGCGTGCGGGCGACGCGGGCCGGGAAGAGCTGGCCGACCGTGCGGCCGACCATGAGCGCGATCAGGGCGTCGTTGCCGACGTCGGCCAGGGCGCCGTCCGCGACCGTGCGGCCGTCGCGCAGGACGGTGTAGGTCCCGGCCACCGAGCGCGTCTCCTCGAGGAAGTGGCTGATGTAGAGGACCGCGACGCCGCGCGCCGCCAGGCGGCGCACGAGCGCGAACAGCCGCTCCACGTCGCCCCGCGGCAGCGAGCTGGTCGGCTCGTCCATCAGGACGACGCGCGCGCGCGCCGCCATCGCGCGGCAGATCTCGACCACCTGGCGCGAGCCGATCGGCAACCGTCCGACGCGGGCGTCCGGGTCGATCTCGGGGTGGCCGAACTCCGTCAGCACCTCGCGCGCGAGGCGGCGGGCCGCCGCCCGGTCCACCAGCCCGCGGCGCGTCGGCGCGGCGCCGACGAGCACGTTCTCCGCCACCGAGAGGTGGGGGAACAGCGACAGCTCCTGGTGGATGAGGGCGATGCCGGCCGCGCGGGCGTCGCGCGGGCTGCGCGGGGCGTAGGGCGCCCCCAGGAGCGTCATCGCGCCGCCGTCGGGCGCGAGCAGCCCGCCGACGACCGACAGCAGCGTGCTCTTGCCGGCCCCGTTCTCGCCGACTAGCGCGCGCACCTCGCCGGGCTGCAACTCGAGCGACGCCCCGTCGAGCGCCGGCGTCGCGCCGAAGCGCTTCGCGATGCCGTCGAGGCGCAGGGCGGTCGTCATTCCCCCGGCTTGAGGTAGCGGTCGACGGGCGGGCTGAGCATCTCCTGGACCGCCGGGCTGTCGAGGTTCTCGCGGGTCACGACGACGACCCCGGTGTCGATCCGGGCCGGGACGCTGCGGCCGCGCAGGTGGTCGACCAGCGTCGTGAGCGCGACGGCGGCCATGCGGAAGGGGTCCTGCAGCACGAACGCGCTCATCTGGCCGGTGCGCACCGCGTCCACGAACTCGCGGCTGCCGTCGAAGCCGATGAACTCGAGCTTGCCGGCGAGCCCGGCGTCCTGGAGCGCCAGCAGCATGCCCCCGGCGGAGGTCTCGTTGACGACGAAGACCGCGTCGATCTCGCGGCCGAAGCGGTTGAGGACGTTCTCGGCGGCGCGTTTGGCGGTGTCGCGCGTGGGGCCGGCGTGCTGGTCCTGGGAGGCGATGCGCAGGCCCGGCCAGTGCTTTGCGACGCGCGAGAGGAAGCCCTCCTCGCGCGCGGTCGTGCTGGCCGAGCCCTCCTGGAAGCGCAGCAGCAGGATGCGGCCCTTGCCGTCGAGCCGGCGGCCCATCTCGTCGGCCGCCAGTTCTCCGCCCTTGAAGCTGTCGGTCGCCACGAAGCTGACGATCTGCGGCGAGGCGAGCGCCGAGTCGACGATGACCGTCGGCACGCCGAGGCGCCTCGCCTCCTCGACCGGGCGGACGAGGGCCCTCTCGTCGAGCGGGGCCAGGACGATCCCGTCGACGCCCTGGCTCGCGAAGGACTCGACCACCTGGACCTGCTGCTCGCGGTCGTCCTCGCGCAGCGGCCCCTTCCAGACGAGGTCCACCTTCACACCCTGGGCCTCGAGGTCGCGCACGCCCTTGACGGCGCCGGCGTGGATCGTGCGCCAGAACTCGTGCGTGGTGCCCTTCGGCACGAAGGCGATCCGCAGCGTCTTGCCGCCGCTGGCGGGGGACTGGGCGCCCCGGCACCCTGCGCCGCAGGCCGCGACGAAGCCGGCGAGCAGCAGGAGCGCGCGGAATCCCGGGCGGCTCCCGGCTTCACCACGGCGCCGCGGGCGGGTGCTCTCGGCCATAGCCGTTGCCTCCTCTCGAGTGCTCGTTCCGATGGCCGGAAGGGCCGGCGACGGGCAGGATTATAGGCCGGCGCGCCGCGTTGTATCATTCCCGCCGGGCGGCCGGCCGCCCGTCTCACCGAACAGTCGACAGGAGGGCGCATGCGCTGGGAAGGCCGCAGCGGCAGCAGCAACATCGAAGACCGTCGCGGGATGCGGGTGCCGGGCGGCGGCGCCGGCGTCGGGTGCGTGGGCCTCCTGGTCGTGATCGTGATCTCGCTCCTGACCGGGGCCGATCCGCGGCAGCTGCTCGGCATCCTGGGCCTCGTCCAGCAGGTGGCCCCCCAGGCGACGCAGCAGAGCGCGCCACAGGGACAGGCGCCGGCGAACGACCCGCAGGCGCAGTTCGTGGGCGTCGTGCTGAAGGACACCGAGAACACCTGGCAGAAGGTGTTCTCGTCGAGCGGCAAGACCTACCAGGAGCCGACGCTCGTGCTGTTCGACGGCGCCGTGCAGTCGGCCTGCGGCCGCGCCAGCGCCTCGGTCGGTCCGTTCTACTGCCCGGGCGACTCCAAGGTGTACCTCGACACGTCCTTCTTCCGCGAGCTCGACCAGCGTTTCGGCGCGCCGGGCGACTTCGCCCAGGCCTACGTGGTCGCGCACGAGGTGGGTCACCACGTCCAGAACCTGCTCGGGATCTCCGGCCAGGTGGAGCGGGCGCAGCAGCGGGCGCGCTCGCAGGAGCAGGCGAACGAGTACTCGGTGCGGCTCGAGTTGCAGGCCGACTGTTTCGCAGGGGTGTACGGCCACTTCAACAGCCAGTACCTCGACCCGGGCGACGTCGAGGAGGGCCTGCGGGCCGCGGCGGCGATCGGCGACGACCGGCTGCAGCAGCAGGCGCGGGGCCAGGTCGCCCCCGAGTCCTGGACGCACGGCTCCTCCGTGATGCGCGTGCGCTGGCTGAAGCGCGGGCTCGAGAGCGGCGACCCCGCCTCCTGCGACACGTTCAAGGCCCCCCAGCTCTGACACGCCAGGCGTCGCGCATCAGCCGCCGCGGCACGCTGCGCCTGCTCGGCGCGGCCCCGTTCGCCGCGGGGCTCGCCTTCCGGGACCCGGTTGCGCCGCCCGGGGCCAAGGCGCCGGCGCCGCCGGCGGTGGACAAGCCGTACTGGATCGTGCGGCCGGACGGCTCGTTCGACCTCGTGACGCCCGAGATCCAGGTGCGCGACTGCTTCCCGGCCTTCGACGGCGCGCCGATCCGCGTCGTCTCGGTCAAGGTGGCCCCGGGCCCCCGCGGCGCCACCGACGCGACCTACCGGCTGGCGGACGGCGGCAGCGTGCTGCTGCGCTTCCGCGAGACGCCCGACACCCTGGCGCTCGGGACGGCGCTACGCAAGCTGCCGAACGCGCCGTTCTCGGTGCAGCCGATCGCCGGCCGCGTCGAGGGCGCGCGGCAGCTGTTCAAGCAGGGCCTCGGCTTCTCCGGCCCGAGCGGGCTCGTCGACCTCGGCGCCTCCGCCGGCCTGTGGGCCCACGACAGCTACCTGGTGAGCGCGCTGCGCGCCGAGGGCGGCGCGAGCCTGGCGATCGCGGCGCGCGACCACGGCCGCTTCCTGCAGAAGACGACGCTGTCGAACCGGCCCTCGCGCCGGGGCCTCACCAGCCGGCACGTGGAAGAGGATCCGTGGCTGCTCGAGGCAGGCTTCACGACCGAGCGGGTGCCGCTCGGGACGGAGGACCTCGCGCTGCCGAACCTGCACGTCTTCCGCGGCGCGACGACCTGGCAGGCCTGCCGCGCGGCCGCCGAGGACGTGGCGAAGGCGATGAAGGCGCGCACCCGGCAGCCTCCGCGCTACTACTGGTGCTCCTGGTCGGAGAAGGGCCGCGGCTTCGGCATGAGCGACCTGCGCGAGCTGCTCGACGGCCTCGACCGCGTGCAGCCGAAGCTGCCGCTGCAGGCGATCCAGATCGACGACGGCTACTGCCCGTCGCCCGGCGACTGGCTGACGCCGGCGCCGCGCTGGTCGGAAGGCGGCCTGCAGGCCGCCCTCGACTCGATCCAGGCCCGCGGGCACGCGGCGGGGATCTGGATCGCGCCGTTCATGGTCGGCAGCAACAGCCGGCTGTTCCGGGAGCACCCGGAGTGGGTGATCCGCGATCTCGCCGGCAGGCCCGTCGCCGAGTGGCGGCGCTACGGGCCGGAGGACGGCCTCTCCGACCCCGAGTACTACGCGCTCGACGCCAGCCACCCGGGCGTCGTCGAGTACCTGCGCTCGGTGTTCCGGACGCTCAAGCAGTGGGGGGTCACGGTCTTCAAGACCGACTTCCTGGACTGGGGCCTCAAGGACACCGCCCGCGTGCAGCGCCACGACGCGACGAAGACGTCGGTCGAGTCGTTCCGGGCCGTGCTGCAGGTGATTCGCGATGAGATCGGCGACGACGCCTACTGGCTCGCCTGCATCGCCCCGTACGCCCCCTGCCTCGGCTTCGCCGACGGGATGCGCGTCTCGAACGACACGGCCATCGCGTGGAGCGAGGGCTCGCAGGGCAACATGCTGCAGGAGACGACGGCGTCGCAGTACTTCAACAACCTCTTCTGGCAGAACGACCCCGACTCGGTCGTGCTGCGCGACTACCACACCGGCCTCGACGCGGTCGAGGTCGAGTCGCTCGCGCTGTGGAGCGGGATCCTGGGCGGGGCGGTCACGACCCCGGACCGGCCGGACCGGCTGCCGCCCGAGCGCCTGGCCCTCCTGCGCTTCCTCGAGCCGGGTGAGAAGGGGACGGCCGTCTTCCCGTTCTGGGAGAAGGAGCGCCGGCTGCGGGTCGCCGTGCGCCGCTACACGGAGCCGGCTGGCTGGGCGGTGCTCGTCCTCAACCCGGCCGCCGAGGCCGTGGTCGAGCGCTTCGACCTGGCGCCGCTGGTGGGCGAGCCGGAGGCGTTCGCCTGGGAGTGGGGCCCGGGCCGCGCGACGCCGCTCGGCCGCCGCCGCGACCTCGTCGTGGAGACGGCCCGCCACGGCGCGCGGCTCTACTTCGTCAGCCGCGCCGACAGCCCGCCACCGGCCGACCTCACGCTCGGCGGCGCGCGGCTGAGGGCTTGACGGGTAATACCTCGACGGTAATACTCGGACCGTGAAGACC
>JBGASI010000280.1:0-6425 GCA_044229815.1 Vicinamibacteria bacterium
CTCGGCGCCGGGCACCCCGTACAGGCGCAGCGCGCGCTCCGCCGACTGCACCGAGGCCTGCCTGGCGACGTAGTCGCCCTCACGCTGCTGGAACTCCCCCGTGCTGATCGCCTTGGCGGCGACCAGCGACTTCGCTCGCTCGTGGGCCCGCGCCGAGACGCGGAAGCTGGAAAGCTCGCGCAGGAACTCCTCGCGGGCGCGCCCGAGCTCCACGCTCTCGATCTCCAGTACCGGATCGCCCCGGCGCACGCGCGCGCCGAGGTCGACGCGGATCGCCGCGGCCCGCCCCTTCACGTTCGCTGCGAGCTGCAGCAGGCGGTTCTCGTCGTAGTCGACGGTGCCGGTCAGCACCACCATGTGCTCGAGATCGACCGGCTGGACCTTCCACGTGGTGATCCCCGCCTCGGAGATCGCGGCATCGGTGAGGCGCACGAACTCCGGCAGCGCCTCGGCTTCGGCGGCTCGTCTCCCGGCTGCCCCGGCGGAGGCGTCGGCCGGTTCCTCGCGCGGCTGGTCCCTGCGACAGGCGTGCGTGGTCGCCATGGCGACGAGGAGGATCAGCGGGTACCACGAGTTCTTTGCGCTCATCGGTCTGGTCTCCACGGATCGAAGGCGGGCCCGGCGAGCCGCTGCACCTCGGCGAGCGCAAGGCCCTCGGCAAGGCGAGCCCGGAGGCGTTCTCGTTCCGTCTCCCTGAACGTGCGCTGCGCATCGAGGAGGTCGAGAAGAGAGGTCTCCCCCTCCTCGTAGCTGAGACGGGCGAGCGAGAGGCTCTGCCTCGCCTGGGGCAGGACCTCGACCTCCACGAGCGCGGCCTGGTCGGCGGCGACCCGCAGGTCCGTGAGGCGCGTCTCCAGCTCGACCCGGGTGTCGAGGCGCTCGCGCTCGGCCGCCGCGGTCGCGGCCCGGCTCATGGCAGCGGCCCTGGCGATCTCCCCTCGGTTCGCGTTCCACAGCGGCACCTTGATGCCGACGGAGAAGCCGTCCGACTCCTTGTCGATCTCGCGCTGGCGGAAGACGCTCACGTCGAGGTCCGGGATGCGGGCGCGACGGGCCAGCGAGACGAGGGCCGTGCGCCGAGCCGCCTCGGCGCGCGCGGCACGCAGGCGCGGATTCGCCTCCAGCAGCCGGCTCGCGAGCGCGGCGGCGTCGAACGCCGGCAGCGTCGAGCGGCTCGTCGGCTTCAGCGTCAGCGGCTGGGACAACGGCTCCACGGCCAGCGCGCGCAGGATGGACTCGGAGAGCTCGGCTTCACGCTCGGCAGCGGCGAGCTGGCGCTGTTGTCGAAGCCACTCCACGGAGGCCCTGATGCGGTCCGACTCGCGCGACTCCCCCAGGTCAGCCCGCCGTGCGACGAGGTCCCGCAGGGAACGCGCGTCTGCCTCCGCAGCGCGGGCCCCCTCGAGCTGGCCACGCGCCACCTCGAGACGAGTGTAGGCCAGCCGCGCGCTCGCTTCGATCTGCCAGGAAACAGTGTCCGCGTCGGCCCTGAAGGCATCGGCGGAGGCCTCGGCTGCCGCGATGCCGGCCCTGCGTGTCCCGGGCCAGGGCAGCGTCTGGGTGAGCGAGTAGCCGGTCTCGCCGGCGCTGGCTCCCGCGCCTCCGATGGGTCTTGCGCGGTCCCAGACTATCCCGAACACCGGGTCCGACAACAGGCGGGCGGTCCGCCCTTCAGCCTCGGCCGCCTGCTGGAGGCCGGCCCGCTGCGCGGCCCCCGGGTGGGCTCGTTTGACGATCTCGACATACCGCTCCACGTCCAGTACTTCCTGTGCGAGCGCGCGGGGAACGGGCGCGGCGAGTGCGGCCAGGCCGAGCGCGCTGATGCTGCGGATGGATAACGACACGGAACCCTCCTGAGGAATGGGCCGGTGGCTGGCGGCAGCTGGAGTCTGATCGCGACGACTGCCGCGAGGAGAGGCTCAGGAGAGCGCGAGCGGAGGGCGCAGGGGCACGGGGCGAACGACCGCTTGGAGCGATGCGGCGGAAGGAGCCGAGGCTTGCGCCACCAGGACGAGCGTCGGCTGGGGCGTCTCGGTGACCGCCGTCTCGCTGCGTGAGCAGCAGAAGCAGTCCTGGACGCAGAACGCCTTGCAGGCGTCGTCCTGCCCGCCGGCGCTGGGGGCCACCACGACGGCGGCGGACGCGGGCCCCGGCCAGCCGATCGGGTCGCAGGCTGCGTCCGTCAAGTCGCCCAGCACGACGGCAACCAAGGCTGCGGCGATCAGCCGCACGCCTCTCCTGCGCCTCAACTCCATCGGATTGAGAGTAGCATCGTCGCCGGCTCCGCGCAGGTCGTCGGGCGTCGTCCACGGGTCGCCACGACAAGTCGGCACCGTGCAACTGGAGGAACACATGAGACTCGTCGGTCGCGCGACGCGGCGTTGCGCCGCGATGGCATTGGCCGCGTCGCTCTCGATGGCGGCGACGGCCCCGGCGCAGACGCCGCCCTTCCGCGATCCCGAGCTTCCCGCCGAACAGCGCCTCACGAACCTGCTGTCGCTGATGAACGCCGAGGAGAAGCTGCAGGCCCTCGGGGGCTTCGGCTCCGGCGTGCCACGGCTCGGCGTGGCGGGCTTCGGGGCCTCCGAGGGCATCCACGGTCTCGTCCAGCGGGGCATGCCGGAGTGGGGCGCGCCGCCCATCACGACGACCCAGTTCCCCCAGCCGCCCGGCATGGGTTCGAGCTGGAACCCGGACCTCGTCCGCAAGGCCGGCGGCGTGCAGGGAGCCGAGGCGCGCTACGTCACGCAAAGCGGCAAGACCAGGTTCCCCATGCTGGTGGTCTGGGGACCGCAGGCCGACCTCGCGCGTGACCCGCGCTGGGGTCGCGCCGAGGAGGTCTACGGCGAGGACCCGTTCCTGAACGGCGTGATGGCGACGGCGTTCGCCCGCGGCATCCAGGGGAACGATCTGAAGTACTGGCAGGCCGCCCCGCTGCTCAAGCACTTCCTCGCAAACTCGAACGAGAACGGGCGCATGTCCTCGAACTCGCAGTTCGACGAGCGGCTCTTCTGGGAGTACTACTCGGTGCCGTTCCGCATGGCGTTCCAGGACGCCGGCGCCAACGCGGTGATGGCCTCCTACAACGCCTGGAACGGCACGCCCCTGACCATCCACCCGGTCCTTCGCGACGTGCTGATCGGCCAGTGGGGCGTGCAGCTCGTCTCGAGCGACGGCGGCGCGGTGCAGAACCTCTGGGAGGACTTCAAGGTCGTCCCGGACCAGAAGGCCGCCGTGGTCGCCGCGCTGAAGGCGGGCGTCAACCAGTACCTGGACCGGGCGCTCGAGGAACTGCGCACCGCGCTCAAGGAGGGCCTGGTGACGGAATCGGACCTCGACGAGGCCCTGCGACGCAAGTTCCGGGTGTCGCTGAAGCTCGGCCTCCTCGACCCGCCGGAGGTGGTGCCGTACACCAAGGCTCACGAGGGTCCGGCCCCATGGGACAGCCCGCTGCACCTCGGCATCTCGAAGACGATGGCCCTCGAATCGATCGTGCTGCTGAAGAACGACGGCGCCGCGCTGCCGCTGCGCAAGGGCGCGCTTAGGTCCATCGCGGTCATTGGACCGAGGGCGGACAGCGTCCACTGGGACTGGTACGGCGGAACGCCGCCCCACGCCACGACACCTCTCCAGGGCATCCGCGACGCGGTCGGGCCCGGCGTGACCGTGAACTACGCCCCCGACGACGCGGCCGGCGCGGCCGTGAAAGCCGCCGCGTCCTCCGACGTGGCGATCGTCGTCGTCGGCAACCACCCGACCTGCGGCCCGAACATGGGGAAGGAGTGGACGAAGGGCGGCGACACGGAGCCCTGCGCCGACCCGGGGGAAGGGCGCGAGGGCCGCGACCGCGAGACGCTCGCCCTGTCGCAGGAGGAGCTGGTCCGCAAGGTGCTCGCCGCGAATCCCCGCACCGTCATGGTGCTGGTGTCGAGCTTCCCCTACACCATCACCTGGTCGCAGGAGCACGTGCCGGCCATCGTGCACACGGCGCACTCGTCGCAGGACGAGGGCTGGGCGCTCGCGCAGGTGCTGTTCGCGGACTACAACCCCGGCGGCCACACCGTCGTCACGTGGCCGGCGTCACTGGACCAGCTGCCGCCGATGCTGGACTACGACATCCGTCACGGCCGGACCTACATGTACGCCAAGGGTGCGCCGCTCTACCCGTTCGGCCACGGTCTGAGCTACACGACGTTCGACTTCACCAGGCTACGCACCGACGCGGCGACCCTGGCCGCCGACGGCCAGCTCATCGTGAGCGTCGACGTCACCAACACCGGCAAGGTCGCGGGCGACGCGGTGCCGCAGCTGTACGTCCAGCACCTGGGCTCGAAGGTCGAACGGCCGGCGCTCCAGTTGGCGGGCTTCAGCCGTGTCCACCTGGCCCCGGGCGAGACGAAGACCGTACCGATCCCGCTGAAGGCGTCACAGCTCGCCTACTGGGACACCGGCCGGAAGGCGTTCGTGGTGGAGAAGGAGGCCGTCCGGCTCGTGATCGGCGCGTCGGCCGCCGACCTCCGACTGCGCACGGAGATCCAGGTGCGCTGAGCGCGCCGGGCGCGAGCGAGGAGGAGATCGGCGTGCGCTTCGTCGAGCTGCACTACGGGCGCGAGCTGGCCCAGGAGCGGCGCCTGGACCTCGCCCGGCGCCGATGATCGACCCCGACCTGCTCGCGTCGCGGGCGTGAGCGCCGGAATCCCCTAGACCCGCGGCTTCAGCTCGCGGACCCACACGTTGCGGTAGCGCACCGGGTGGTTGTGGTCCTGCAGCTGGAGCGGCAGCTTCTCCGGGTGCGCCACGTAGGGCGGGCGCGCCTTGTGGGTGGTCGGGCCGGTGAACACCGTCGCGTGCTGCACGACGACGCCGTTGTGGAACACCGTGGCGCGGGCGGGCTTCAGGAGTCTGCCGGCGGCGTCGAAGCGAGCGGTCTCGAAGACGATGTCGTAGGCCTGCCACTCGCCCGGCTTGCGGCAGGCGTTCACGAGCGGCGGGTACTGGCCGTAGAGGGCGCCCGCCTGGCCGTCGGGGTAGGTCTTGCTCTCGTAGTTGTCGAGGACCTGGATCTCGTAGCGGCCGCCGCCGAAGAAGACGCCGCTGTTGCCGCGGTCCTGGCTCACGCCCTTGGCCGGCGAGGGGGCCATCCACTCGATGTGCAGCTGCAGGTCGGGGCCGAAGCTGCCCTTCGTCTGGATGGCGCCCGTCTTCGGCGCGACCTCGAAGTAGCCGTTCTCCACCTTCCACGCCGCCGGGGCGCCGCCCTTCTCCGCCTGCCACGCCGAGAGGTCCTTGCCGTCGAAGAGCACGATCGCGTCGGCCGGCGGGCGGCCCGGCGTCTCCCCCGGAACGCCCGTGCCGGGATCCACGACGGTCGGCTGGGGACGGGCCTCGTCGTGGACCGCGTACGGCAGCGGCTCCTGGGCGAGGGCGAGCGTGGGCGCGGCGGCGAGGAGAAGGATGGCAGCGGCTTTCATGGGCAGACCTCCGAGGCGCCGACGTTATACCACCGACGAGCGCGCGCGCGGGTGCTGCTATCCTCCCGACCGACCGGAGGTCGCCTTGCGCCCACTCGCCCTCGCCTCGCTCGTGTCGCACCTGCCGGCCGCTCTCGCGGCCGCGCCCGAGCGCTTCGACGTCGTCGTCTACGGCGGCACCGCGGCCGGCGTCGTCAGCGCGGTGCAGGCGCGCCGCATGGGCCGCAGTGTCGTGCTGCTCGAGCCCGGCGCCCACCTCGGCGGCCTGACTTCCGGCGGCCTCGGCGCCACGGACATCGGCAACAAGGGCGCGATCGGCGGGCTCTCGCGCACGTTCTACGAGCGGATCGCCGCGCACTACGCGCGGCCTGCGGCCTGGGTGCAGGAGACGCGCGAGGAGTACGAACGCCGCTCCGCCAACGGCAACCAGGGCCACGGCCGATCCGACCCCATCGCCGAGCGCACGGGCGTCGCGACGATGTGGCTGTTCGAGCCGTCGGTGGCCGAGGCCGTCCTGCGGGCGCTGGTCGAGGAGGCCGGCGTGCCGGTGCGCTACGGCCGGCGGCTCGACCTCGACAGGGGTGTCGTCAAGGCGGGTTCCGCGATCGCCTCGCTGCGCACGGACGCGGGCGAGGTCTTCGAGGGCCGCGTCTTCGTCGACGCGAGCTACGAGGGCGACCTGATGGCGAAGGCCGGCGTCTCCTACCACGTGGGCCGCGAGGCGAACGCGGTCTACGGTGAGACGCTGAACGGCGTGCAGACGCAGAACGCCCGCCGCCACCAGTTCACGGTGCGGGTCGATCCCTACGTGGTCCCCGGCGACCCGAGCAGCGGCCTGCTCGCGGGACTCCACGGGGGCGGCCCCGGCGAGGAGGGCTCGGGCGACCGCCGGGTGCAGGCCTACAACTACCGCATGACGCTGACCGACGCGCCGGCCAACCGCCTGCCGATCCC
>JBGASI010000281.1:0-6424 GCA_044229815.1 Vicinamibacteria bacterium
ACGCGGGGATCATGGAGCAGGTGAGGACCGCGGAGGTGCTCGCCGCGGTCGAGCGGCGGCTGGCGGCCGCCCGGGAGCAGGACTCGCGTGCCGTCTCGATACCGCGTGACCGCCGGCTGGGTCGTGGGCGTCCTCGTGCTGCTGCTGGCGCGGCCGACGACGCTCTCCCTGCTGCTCGGGCTGCCGCTCGCGCTCGCGGGGGAGGCGATCCGCGTCTGGGCCTCGGGCCACATCGAGAAGACGAGGAGGCTCGCGACCGGTGGACCCTACGCCCACTCGCGCAACCCGCTCTACGTGGGCAGCCTGCTGATCGCGCTCGGCGTCGCGACGGCCTGCGCCAGCCCCTGGGTCGTGCTGGCGGTGGCCCTGTACTTCCTCGCGTTCTACCCCTCGGTGATGCGCGAAGAGGCCGCCTTCCTGGCGGACCGCTTCCCCGAGTACGCGGCCTGGGCGGCGGCCGTGCCGCTCTTCCTGCCCCGGCCGACGCCGGGCGGGGCGCGCTCCTCGCGCTTCGAGTGGGCCCGCGTGCGGATGAACCGCGAGTGGCGCACGGCGGCCGCGCTGCCGCTGATCGCCGTCCTGCTCGCGCTGTTGCGCCTCCTTCGCTGAAGTAGAATCCCGGCGACCCCGCCGCCGGCCCACCGGCGGAGCCCATGACCTCGACGCTGTCCGCCGCCCTTGCCGTCCTGCTGCTGGCGGCTGCCCCGCAGTCCGCGCCGCCCGCGCCGGCGGCCGGCGCCTCCGTGGCCGCGGCGCCGGCCACGACGCCTTCGCCCGTCCCCGAGCCGAGCGGCCCGGTGTCGGTGCCCGCCGCCAGCGAGCAGGCGACGCGGTACTACACGAGCGGCAACCGGGTCTGGCTGGTGGACACGCTCCTCTCGCTGCTCGTCCCGGCGCTGTTTCTGTTCACCGGCTGGTCGGCCCGCATCCGCGACCTCGCCCGGCGCCTCGGACGCAAGTGGTTCTTCACGGTCGCGCTCTACGTCGTGCTCTTCTCGCTCGCCAGCTTCGTGATCGGGCTGCCGTGGGCCTACTACACGGAGTTCGTGCGCCAGCACGCCTACGGGCTGTCGAACCAGACCCTCGACAAGTGGGTCTCGGACACCCTCAAGAGCCTGCTGATCGGCCTGCTGATGGGAGCGCTGTTCACCTGGGTGCCGTTCCTGCTGCTCAAGAAGAGCCCGCGCCGCTGGTGGCTCTACACCGCGGCGCTCGTCATCCCGTTCATCGTGCTGCTGCTGCTGGTGACGCCGGTCTGGATCGAGCCGCTGTTCAACACGTTCGGCCCGATGAAGGACAAGTCGCTCGAGAGCGCCATCCTCTCGCTCGCCGAGCGCGCCGGGATCGAGGGCAGCCGCGTCTTCGAGGTCGACAAGAGCATCGACACGAAGGCCGTGAACGCCTACGTCACGGGCTTCGGGCAGACCAAGCGGATCGTGCTGTGGGACACGACGATCGCGAAGCTCGACCGCCGCCAGCTGCTCTTCGTGATGGGCCACGAGATGGGCCACTACGTGCTCGGCCACGTCTGGAAGACGATCGGCGTCGCCTCGCTGCTGGTGCTGGTGACGCTGTGGATCGCTCACCGCAGCGCCGGCTGGTTCATCGCCCGCTGGCGCGCGCGCTTCGGCTTCGACGCGCTCGCCGACGTCGCGGCGCTGCCCCTGCTGCTGCTGCTCGCGAACGGCTTCTCGCTCGTGGTGAGCCCGGCGCTGATGGCCTACACGCGCCACCAGGAGCACGAGTCGGACCGCTTCGGCCTCGAGATCACGCGCGACAACCGGGCCGCCGCCACTGCCTTCGTCACGCTGCAGACCGAGAACCTGGGCAACCCGCGGCCGGGCCTGCTCTACAAGCTCTGGCGCTCGAGCCACCCGCCGCTCGGCGAGCGCATCGACTTCTGCAACGACTATCGCCCCTGGGAGAGCGGCCGGCCGGGCCGCTACGAGGGCCTGTTCCGCGAACGGAGGCAGCCATGAGCCAGAAGATCAGCCGGCGCGGGTTCGTGACGGCGGGCACCGCGGCCTCGCTCGCGGTGGCGCTGCCGTCGGCCACACGGGCGGCGAGCGAGGCGCCCGCGAAGGCCGGCGCCAAAGCGGCCGCGCCCGGCGTGCTCGTGCGCCGCTCGACGCCGCCCGTCGTCATCTCGTCGAGCAACGGGGGCACCTACCGCAACGGCGGCCCGCGCAGCTGCGTCGAGGAAGCCTTCGCGCGGATCGTGAAGGGCGAGGACGTGCTCGACGCGCTCATCGCCGGCGTCAACATCGTCGAGCTCGACCCCACCGAGATGTACGTCGGCTACGGCGGGCTGCCGAACGCCGAGGGCGTCGTGCAGCTCGACTCCTGCTGCATGCACGGGCCGCTCAAGCGCGCCGGCGGCGTCGCCTGCCTCGAGGGCGTGCGCACGCCCTCGCGCGTCGCCAAGGCCGTGCTCGACGCGACCGACCACCACCTGCTGGTCGGCGCGGGGGCGCAGGGCTTCGCCCGCCAGATGGGCTTCACGGTCGAGGCCGACCTCAACACCGAGGCCTCGCGCGCGAAGTGGCTGGAGTGGAAGCGGCGGATCGACCCCGGCCACTGGCTCGACCCGAAGAAGCGCGCCGCGGCGGGCGAGGCCGCCTCGCGGCAGATGGTGCGCGAGGGGCTGCTGCACCCGCAGCGGCGCTACGGCACGATCAACTGCGACGGCCTCGGCACCCGTTCCGAGCTGTGCGGCGTCACCACCACCAGCGGGCTCGCCTTCAAGATCCCGGGCCGCGTCGGCGACTCGCCGATCCTCGGGGCCGGCCTGTGGGTGGACGACGCGGTCGGCGCCGCCGGCTCCACCGGCCGCGGCGAGGCGAACCTGTACAACCTCTCGTCCTCGTTCATCGTCGAGGAGATGCGCCGCGGCGCCTCGCCGAAGGACGCGGGGCTCGCGGCGCTGCGGCGCGTCGCGGCGGCGACCGTCGAGAAGCGCCTGCTCGACGCCCGGGGCAACCCGGCCTTCCAGCTGATCTTCTACGTGCTCAACAAGAAGGGCGAGTACGCCGGGGTCTCGATGTACTCGCGCGACGGGGCCGAGGCGGAGCGCTACGCCGTCTGCACGGAGAAGGGGCTCGAGCTCGTCGACTGCGAGCCGCTGTTCGGGGAGGCGCCGGCCGTTTGAGCGACGAGCGATCCCGCGGCGCGGGCCCGGGCGGGCGGCCTCCGCTGTTCACGCCGCGCTACTTCATGATGTGCGGGTTCACCTTCACGGTGTTCCTGTCGCTGTTCCAGCTGCTGCCCACGGCGCCCTTCCGGATCCTCGACCTCGGCGGCAGCACGGCGCTGGCCGGCGTCTTCCTCGGTGTCCTGACCTACGCCTCCGCGCTCTCGGCCCCGGTCACGGGTGCCCTCGCCGACCGCATCGGCAAGCGCGTGATGCTGCTCGGCACGAGCCTCGCGATCGCCTGCTTCTCGGTCGCCTACGCGCTGAGCTCCAACTACTGGATCCCGCTCGTGCTCGTGTTCTTCCACGGCCTGTTCTGGTCGGGACTGCTCTCCGCCTCCTCGGCCTATATGACGGAGGTGATCCCGGAGGACCGGCGCGCCGAGGGCATCGGCTACTGGGGCATGGCCACGATGCTGGCGACGGCGACCGCGCCCGCGATCGGCCTGTGGATGTACCGCCACGGCTGGGCCTGGCTGTGCGCTGGCACCGCCGCGCTCAACCTGGTGATGGCGGCGATCGCCTGGCGCCTGCCGCCGGACTCGACCGTCTCCTCGCGCTACGCGCACGGCCGCTTCTTCGGGCGGCACATGGTGGAGTGGCGGGTGGTGGCCGTGACGATGGCGCTGTTCCTGATCTCGTTCGGCTACGGCGGCATCACCAGCTTCGTGGCCGTGCTCTCGGACCGCCACGGCATCACCCCGCGCAGCATCTTCTTCACGGCCTTCGCCCTGACGGTGCTGGTGACGCGCATCTTCTCCGGCCGGCTGGCCGACCGCATCGGCTACCGCCGCGTGCTGCTGCCCTGCCTCGCGCTCGTCACGGTCGGCCTGACGCTGACGGCGCTCGCGCACACCCGCGCGCAGCTCGTGGTGGCGGCGATCGTGTTCGGCCTCGGCTTCGGCAACCAGTACCCGGCCTTCGTCGGCCACGTGCTGAAGTTCGTCGCCTCCGACCGGCGCGGCGCGGCCTTCGGCGGGATCCTGGCGGCGTTCGACACGGGCATCGGCACCGGCTCGATCGCGGTCGGCTGGATGGCCCAGCACCTCGGCTTCCGCGGGGCGTTCGGCGTGGCGGCGGCGCTCAGCGCCTTCTCGATCCCGTACTTCCTGTGGGCGGAGAAGCGCTTCCTGCTGGGGGGCGCTCAGGCCCCCGGCGGCGGCGAGGGCTCGGGGCCGATCGCGTAGAGGATCATCAGCTTCTGCCAGATCTTGCGCGAGAGGCCGGTCGTCAGGTCCTCGACCTCGTTCACGGCCTGCAGCGCCACCGGGTCCTGGAAGCCCGCGATGTAGAGCGCCGCCACCTTGCCGGTCAGCGACAGGGCCTCGGAGCAGTAGTCGAGGTAGCGCGACAGCTCGAAGCGGGAGAGCGTGCGCGGCGGCAGCACCCCGGTCTCGCGGCCGCGGTCGAGCACCCACTCGGGGTCCTTCGTGAGCTGGTGCATGTCGATCACGTGGGCGATCGAGCGCAGCGCGTGGATCGCGCTCAGAGCGCGGCGCCGCTTCACCCGCGCCTCGATCGTCACCAGGAAGAAGATGGCCGCGCCCACGAACAGCAGGTCGTTGATCCCGGACTCGATGCCCTGCACCAGCTCGGTCAGCGTGACCGGGCCGGCGGCCGGGCGCAGCGCGGCGATGCTGACGACGAGGCCTGCCACCATCAGCAGGGCGAGCAGGCCGGTCGCGACGCGCAGCGGCAGGATCGGCTGGCCGATCCAGGCCACGGTCTGGGTGGTGTGGCGCGCCACCTGGTCGAGCTCGGCGCAGACGCCCGCGAGCCCCGAGTCCGGGAAGCGCGTCTCCACGCGCAGGCGCAGCCGTTCGATCGTCTCCGAGATCGCGCCGGGGTCGATGTGGCCGGGGGGCACCGCGTCAGGCCTCGCCCGGGCCCCAGAGCCAGGCCGCGCCGCGCACGCCGCTCGAGTCGCCGTGCACCGGCGGCGCGAGGCGCGTGTCGACGCGATCGGAGAAGGCCCACTGCTGCCACAGCCGCGGGACGTTGCGGTAGAGGCGCGCCAGCTGCGACATCCCGCCGCCGAGCACCACCACGTCCGGGTCGAGGATGTTGAGCACGACCGCGAGCGCGCGGGCCATCCGGTCCTCGTAGCGCTCGAGCGCCGCGCCCGCCGCCGCCTCGCCCTGCTCGGCGCAACGCGCGATCTCCGGGGCCTCGATCGCGAGGCCGCTCGCCTCGCGGTAGTCGCGGGCGAGGCCGGGCCCGGAGAGGAAGGTCTCCACGCAGCCCGTCTTGCCGCAGTAGCAGGCCGGACCCGGCCACTCGCCCGGCCGCGGCCAGGGCAGCGGGTTGTGGCCCCACTCGCCGGCGATGGCGTTCGGGCCGCCTAGGGCCTTGCGTTCGACCACCACGCCGCCGCCGGTGCCGGTGCCGACGATCACCCCGAACACCACGCTGGCCCCGGCCGCCGCGCCGTCGACCGCCTCCGAGAGCGCGAAGCAGTTGGCGTCGTTCGCGAGCCTCACCGGGCGCCCGAGCCGCGTCGAGAGGTCCTTGTCGAGGGGCCGCCCGATCAGCCAGGTGGAGTTGGCGTTCTTGACGAGGCCGCTGGCCGGCGAGATCGCGCCCGGCATGCCGAGACCCACCGTGCCGTGTTGCCCGGTCTCCTTCTCCAGGGACTCGGCCAGCGAGGCGACCGCCTCGACCGTGCCGTCGTAGTCCTGGCGCGGGGTCGGGACGCGGCGCCGGGCGAGCGCGCTGCCGGCGTCGTCGAGGGCGATGCCCTCGATCTTCGTGCCGCCGAGGTCGATTCCGATGCGCATCGGCGGGATTCTCGTCCGAGCGCGGCCGCCGTTCAAGGCGGCCGCCGCCGGCGCCGGGCGCGCCGGGGCTAGAATCCACCCGAGACGAGCGATGAACCGCTTCTGGATGCTGGTCGGCGCCCTCGTCGTGACCCTGTCCAGCCTGGCGCTGGCGCTGTTGCTCGGCTCCACGGGCTTCGACTTCCGCCGCTACACGCAGCACGAGGGGCGACTGCGCCGGGTGCTGCGCGAGGCGCCGAGCGTCGCGCGGCTGACGCAGGGGCTGCAGGAGGAGGGCACGCCGCTCGTCGCCGCGCCGGCCGGCCCCGCCGAGGCCGAGCGCGTGATCGCCGAACGGGGCGGCGCGAAGGTCGCGCAGCTGCGCGCCAAGGCGGCGCGCTATCCGCTGCTGCGCGTGTACCGGGCCGCGGACATGCTGTACTTCGTCTACTTCGACGCGGACGGGCTGATGCGCGAC
>JBGASI010000282.1:0-6421 GCA_044229815.1 Vicinamibacteria bacterium
TTTGTTCATTTGATCGAAGTTTTGCCGAGATTTCGGCATATCCATTTGCCTATTGTATTGATTGAAGGCCCTAGCGATAGCACTCCAGCATCCCCGCCGTCGTTTCTCATAGAAGCAACCCCTCCCCCTAAGGACGGCGATGAGCACCCAGCCCGCCTCCTGGCCCGAGGACGTGCGCGACGAGGACGCCCTCGAGGAGTTGCTGGCGCGACCCTCGGCGGCCGACGTCGCGTTCGCGAGCCGCCTGACCGACGACGTCCTCGTGCTCGGCGCCGGCGGCAAGATGGGCCCCTCGCTCGCGCGCCGCCTGCGGCGCGCGCTCGACGCCGCCGGGTCGGCACGGCGCGTCCTCGCGGTCGCCCGTTTCTCGGACCCGGCGCTCGCGGCGGCGCTGGCGCGCGACGGAGTCGAGACGGTCGCCTGCGACCTGCTCGACCCCGCCCAGGTCGCGCGGCTGCCCCGCCTGCGGGAGGTGCTGTTCCTGGCGGGGCGCAAGTTCGGCTCCTCCGCGCGGCCGGACCTCACCTGGGCGCAGAACGTCGTCGTGCCGTCGATCGTCGCGCCGCACTTCACCCAGAGCCGGATCGTCGTGTTCTCGAGCGGAAACGTGTACCCGCCCGTCGCTCCGGGGAAGGCGGCTGCGACCGAGCGGGACCCGGTCGGACCCGTGGGAGAGTACGCGCAGACCTGCGTCGGCCGGGAGCGCGTGTTCGAGCACGCCGCGCTCGAGCACGGCACGCGCTGCCTGTTCTTCCGTCTCTTCTACGCGGTGGACCTGCGCTACGGGACGCTCGTCGACATCGCGCGCCAGGTGCACGCCGGCGAGACGGTCGACCTGCGCGCGGGGCACGTGAACGCGCTGTGGCAGGGCGACGCCTGCTCGTACGCGCTGCGCTCGCTGGCGCTGTGCGAGAGCCCGCCGCAGGCGCTCGTGGTGACGGGGCCCGAGGTCGTGTCGGTGCGCGAGGCTGCCGAGGCCTTCGGGCTGCGGTTCGGGCGGGCCCCGCGCTTCGCCGGGGAGCCCGGACCGGCCCTGCTCGGCGACCCTTCCCTGTGCGTCGCGCGGCTCGGCGCGCCCGAGGTGCCGCTCGCGCGGCTTCTCGACTGGGTCGCGGGCTGGGTCGCGCGCGGCGGACGCAGCCTGGGCAAACCGACCCACTTCGAGGCGACCGATGGCCGATTCTGACACCTCCGGGCTGCGCCGCGCGCTGCTCGACGGCGTCGTGATCCCGGCCCACCCGCTGGCCCTCACGGCCGCGCGCCGGCTCGACGAGCGCCGGCAGCAGGCGCTGACCCGCTACTACCTCGACGCCGGCGCCGGCGGCCTCGCGGTCGGCGTGCACTCGACGCAGTTCGCGATCCGCTCGGCCGGCCTCTTCGAGCCCGTGCTCGAGCTGGCCGCCGGGACGGCGCGCGCCTCCGGCCGGAGCGTCATCCTCATCGCGGGCGCCATCGGCGGCACGGCGCAGGCGGTGGCGGAGGCGGAGAGCGCGCGTCGCCTGGGTTACGACGCCGTGCTGCTCAGCCTCGCGGCGCTGCGCGAGGCGGGCCTGCCGGAGCTCGTGGCGCACTGCCGCAGCGTGGCGCAGGTGCTGCCGCTCGTGGGCTTCTACCTGCAGCCGGCCGTGGGCGGCCGGCCGCTCGACGAGGCCTTCTGGCGGCGCTTCCTCGACATCGACGCGGTGGTCGCCGTCAAGGTGGCGCCGTTCGACCGCTACCGGACGCTCGACGTGGTGCGCGCGCTCGCCGCGAGCGGGCGCGCGGGCGAGGTGGCGCTCTACACCGGCAACGACGACGCGATCGTGGCCGACCTGCTCGCGGACTTCGCGGCGGCCCCGGGGGCGGCCCCCGTGCGCTTCAGCGGCGGGCTGCTTGGCCAGTGGGGCGTCTGGACGCGGCGCGCGGTCGAGTTGCTCGAGGCGGTGAAGCGCTGCCGGCGCGAGGGCGGGGCCGGCGCCCTGGAGCTGCTCGCGCTCGGGCAGCAGCTGACCGACGCCAACGCCGCCCTCTTCGACGCACGCAACGGCTTCCGCGGCTGCATCCCCGGGATCCACGAGGTGCTGCGCCGTCAGGGGCTGCTCGAGGGGCGGTGGTGCCTCGACCCCGCGGAGGAGCTCTCGCCGGGGCAGGCGGAGGAGATCGAGCGCGTCAGCGCGGCCTACCCGCAGCTCACGGACGACGCCTTCGTGCAGGAGCACCTGGGACGATGGCTGAGTTGAACGCCGGTCCCACCGCTCTCGTGGTGCTCGCGCGCGACCAGCGACACGGCGTGGCGCGGGGCATGCCGTCCCTGTGCAGCGCGCACCCGTTCGTGCTGCGCACGGCCTTCGAGCACGCCCGCGAGCGGAACCAGCCGGTCCTGGTGGAGTCCACCTCGAACCAGGTCAACCAGGACGGCGGCTACACCGGGCTGCGGCCGGCGGACTTCGTCGAGCGCGTGGGCCGGATCGCCGACGAGGCCGGGCTGCGCCGCGGCCGGGTGATCCTCGGCGGGGACCACCTCGGCCCCTACCCCTGGCGGACGCTGCCGGCGCGGGCAGCGCTCGAGCGGGCACAGGAGATGGTGGCCGCCTACGTGCGGGCCGGCTACGCGAAGATCCACCTCGACGCGAGCGCGGCCTGCGCCGACGACCCGGCGGCCCTGCCTGACGCCGTCGTGGCCGAACGGACCGCCACGCTCGCGGTGGCCGCCGAGGCGGCCCGCGAGGGCCTGGCGAGCGAGCCGCCCGTCTACGTGATCGGCACGGAGGTGCCGCCGCCGGGCGGGCAGCAGGACGGGCACGCGGGGCAGCCCGTGGTGACGCGGCCCGAGGACGCCGCCCGCTCGCTCGCCCTGACCCGCGCCGCGTTCGCGCGCCACGGCCTCCAGCGCGCCTGGGAGCGGGTCCTCGCGCAGGTGGTGCAGCCCGGGGTGGAGTTCGGCGACGACAGCGTCCACCGCTATCGCCCCGAGGACGCCGCTGGGCTGCGCCGGCTCGCCGAGTCCGGGGAAGGACTGCTCTACGAAGCACACTCGACCGACTACCAGGACGCCCGGGCCCTGCGCGGGCTCGTGGCCGACCACTTCGCGCTGCTGAAGGTCGGCCCCGAGCTGACCTTCGCCTACCGCGAGGCGGTGTTCGCGCTCGAGGGGATCGAGCGGGAGCTGTTCGGCGGACGGGCCGGCGGGGGCCTCTCGGGGGTGCGTCAGGCGCTCGACGGCGCGATGCGCGAAGACCCGCGTCACTGGAAGGGCTTCTTCGAGGGCGACGAAGAGGCCCTGCGCCTGGCGCGGGCGTTCAGCCTCAGCGACCGGGCCCGCTACTACTGGACGCAGCCCGGGGTCGCGGCGGCCGTGTCGCGGCTGTTCGCCAGCCTCGAGGGCCGGCGCCTGCCGGCGGGCCTCGTCAGCCAGTATCTCCCCCAGGCGGGCGAGGACGCCCACGACGCCAGCGCTGCCGGGCTGGCAGGCCTGCACGTCAGGCGCGTGCTCGACCGCTTCGCGCGGGCCTGCAACGAGGAACCGGCCGGCAGTTTCGGCGCGGACGGAGTGCCCCTAAGATGATCGGCATGCGAAACCGGAGGAAGGAAGACGCGGGCCCCAGGGGCCCCGCGCCGCGCCTTCTGGTCGAGGAGCGCCGCCGCCGGATCCTCGAGCTGCTCGACCAGCAGGAACGGGTGACGGTCGAAGAGCTGGTCGCCCGCTACGGCGTCTCGGCGGTGACGATCCGCGGGGACCTCGACAGCCTGGCCGAGGTGGGGGCGGTGATCCGCTCGCACGGCGGCGCGCTCAAGCGCGGGGAGACGCCGGAGGACGTGCCGATCACGGTCAAGGAGACGCTGCACCACGCCGAGAAGGTGCGCATCGGCCACGCCGCCGCGCAGATGATCCGCGAGGGCGAGACGATCATGCTCGACTCGGGCACCACGACCGCCGAGATCGCGCGCCAGATCCGCTTCCTCAAGCTCAAATCGCTCAACGTGATCACGAACGCGCTCAACATCGCGATGGAGATCGCGAGCCTGCCGCACGTGCGGCTGATCATGATCGGCGGCATCCTGCGCCAGATGTCGTACTCGCTCTCCGGGCCGCCGGCCGAGCAGGCGCTGCGCGGCCTGCACGCCGACCGGCTGTTCCTCGCCGTGGACGGCCTCGACCCCGAGATCGGCCTGATGACGCCGGACGTGCTCGAGGCGCAGCTCAACGCCGTGATGATCCAGGTCTCGCGCGAGGTGGTGGTGGTGGCGGACTCGTCGAAGTTCCAGCGCCGCAGCCTGTCGGTGATCGCGAAGCTCGACGCGGTGCACCGCGTCATCACCGACTCCGGGGCGGGCCCGGACGTGCTGGCTGCCCTGCGCGCGCGCACCGACGTGCTGGTGGTCTAGGGAACGAGAGGGCCGATGAACGCCGAGCTGTGGCTGGCCTACGCCGTGCTGACGACCGTGTTCTGGGGCGCGTGGGGGGCGCTGATCGAGTTGCCCGAGAGACGCGGCTTCCCGGCGACGCTCGGCTACGTGGTGTGGGCGCTGACCATGGTCCCGTGCGCGGCGGCGGCGCTCGCCTTCGCCGGCTGGCAGCTCGAGCACGACGCGCGCTCGGTGGCCCTGGGCTGCGCGGCCGGGCTGCTCGGGGCGGCGGGGCAGCTGGTGCTCTTCGAGACGCTGCGCCGGGGCCCGGCCTACCTCGTCTTCCCCATCATCTCGCTGTCGCCGCTCGTGAGCGTCCTGCTGTCGGTGACGCTGCTCGGCGAGACGGCCACGGCGCGGGCCTGGACCGGCATCGCGCTGGCGCTGGTGGCGATCCCGCTGCTCTCCTACCAGTCTCCCGCGGGCGCCAAGGGGCCCCGCGGGCGCCACTGGCTCGCCCTCTCGTTCCTGGTGTTCGCGGCCTGGGGCATCCAGGCCTACGTGCTGCGCTTCGCGAACGAGACGATGCGCAGCGAGAGCATCTTCCTCTACATGACGCTGACGGGCCTCGCCCTGGTGCCGGTGGCGCTGCGGATGACGGACTTCCGGCAGCCGATCCACTGGGGTCTCTCCGGGCCGTGGGCGGCGGCGGGCATCCAGTTGCTCAACGCGGTGGGCGCCCTGTCGATGGTCTACGCTTTCCGCTACGGCAAGGTGATCATCGTCAGCCCGCTCATCAACGCGCTGGCCCCGGCGCTCACGATCGTGCTCTCGCTCGTGCTCTACCGTGTCGTCCCGCACCGCGTGGTGGTGAGCGGGATGGTGCTCGCGGCGGTCGCCTTCTACCTGATGGCCTGAGCGGCTCGCGCCGGCGCGGGCGGCGGCGCCGCGGTGCGCGCTCGCGGGCATTCACCCCGATCGGCCGGTTCGTGGTACGTAGTCTGTGCGCCGGATAGCGAAGATGAAGACGAACCGCCACGGACGCCGCCGTTTCCTCCGCCTCTCGGCCGGGCTGCCGCTGGGCCTCTCGGGCTGGCTGACGGGCGGCTGCGGCAGCGGGTCGCCCGGGCCGGGTTCTCCCGCGGCCGGCGGGAGCCCGAGCGCGGCGAGCTCGCCTCTCGACCAGGCGATCGTGGTCCCGAAGGTGAACGGCGCCCTGAACGTGCAGCCCTTGCGCTGCCTCGGCTGCGCGGCGACCGACGAGACGATCGACCCGGCTCTCGTGGCCTTGCAGCTCGCGTCCGTGTACGAGCTCGGCTTCGACGGGATCCGCATCACGGCCCCGCTCGGGGACCGCAACTCGCTCCTCGCCGCGATCCCGTACGCGCGCGCGGCGCGGGCGCTCGGGATCGACGCGCTCGTGGTGCTGGCCGACTTCTCGGGCCTCACGCTCGCGCGGGCCCTGCACGACGACCGGCGGCGGGCCGGCATCCTCGAGATGTACGCCGGCATCTTCGGACCCGCGCCGACGCCGGTCAGGCCCGGGCTGGGCGGCCTCGGTCCCGGGGGCGCGGGCCGCATCGCGTTCCAGGTGCTCAACGAGCCGGTCGGCTTCGTCGGGCTGCCGCCTGCGGTCTACGTGCGCGAGCTGCTGGCGCCGTGCCTGCAGGAGCTGCGGCGGATCGACCCGGGCCTGATCGTGGTGGCGGCGGCCGAGGCTGGCAACAAGGACGGGCCGCCGCGCATGCGGGCGATGCTCGAGGCCGGACTCGAGGCCGTCTGCGACCGCATCGCCTACCACGTCTACTCGAGGGACGTGATTCCCATGCTCTCGGACAACGTCAAGCAGATCGTCTGGGTGACCGAGTCGGGGGCGCGCGGGACGGCCAACCACCTGCCCTGGGTGCGCGACGTGTTCCCGCAGATCCGGTCGCAGATCGGCGACGTGCTGCGCATCTTCTACTTCGACCTGTTCGACGCGGAGCGCGGCGGCTACCGGGTGCTCGACTTCGAGCGCGACGGCGGTTACCGCGCGATCGTCGAGGACGGCGCGCTGCACGACTACTGGACCGCCCAGGTGGTCGCCGGCGCGGGC
>JBGASI010000283.1:0-6400 GCA_044229815.1 Vicinamibacteria bacterium
CGCGCGGGCCGCACCGGCCCAGGGCGCGCGCTGCGGTTGTGGGACGCCCGCGACCGGCTGCGGCCCGCGCGCGAGCCCGAGATCGAGCGGGTGGACCTCGCGGGACCGGCGCTCGAGATCCTCGCCTGGGGAGGGGACCCGGCCCGCTTCGAGTGGTTCGAGCCGCCGCCCGGCGAGCGCCTCGAGGCGGCGCTGCGCCTGCTGGAGCGTCTCGGCGCGGTGGCCGGGGGCCGGCTGACGGGGACGGGCGAGGCGATGCATCGATTGCCCCTGCACCCGCGCCTGGCACGCGTGTTCCTGGCGAGCGGTGGCGACGCCCGCGCGGCCGCCGCGTGCGCCGTCCTGGCGGAGGGCTGGCGCCCCCCCGTGGCGGGCGAGCCGGCGACCACCGACTCCGACGTGCTCGCCGCGGCCGACCGCGTCCGCGAGGCGCCGCCCGTCGTCCGCACTGTGGCGAGGGACCTCGAGGCGGCGGGGCGGCGCGGCGGGGCGCGCGCCGGCGGGGCCGAGGCGCGGCTGCGGGCCCGGCGGCGCGGTTTCCCGGACCGGGTGGCGCGCCGGCGCGAGCCCCACTCCGCTCGCCTGGCGCTCGCCTCCGGTCCCGGCGCGCGGCTCGGCCGCGAGAGCGGCGTGCGCGAGGGCGAGCTCCTCGTCGCCCTCGACGTCGTCGGGGGCGTGGCGGGCGTCTCCGGCGAGCCGCTGGTCCGTTGCGCGAGCCGTATCGAACGCGCCTGGCTGGAGGATGTCCAGACCGAGGTCCTGCACCGGTTCGACGAGGCCGCGGACTGCGTGCGGGCCGTCGCCCAGGATCGGTACGAGCGGCTCGTGCTCGGCGAACGTTCCGTTCCAGCCGAGGCGGAGGCAGCCGCGCCTCTGTTGGCAGAGGCGCTCGAGCGGCGGGGCCTCGGACCGGCCGCGGGGCTCCTCGCGCGCCGGCTCGGCGTGGCCGGCCTCCAGGCCGACCTGCACGCGGCCGTGCTCGCGGCCTGCCGGGGCCGCACGAGCCTCCCGTCTCTCGACGAGCCCGGGCAGTGGCTGGACGCCGCGGCGCGCGCGCGGCTCGACCGCCTCGCGCCGGAGCGGCTCCCGCTGCCGAGCGGGCGCACGGCGGCGCTCGACTACCGCGAGGACGGCTCGATCGTGGCAGCGGTGAAGCTGCAGGAGCTGTTCGGTCTCGCGGACACCCCGCGGCTCGGCCCGCGCCAGCTGCCGGTGGTCTTCGAGCTGCTCGCGCCGAACGGGCGCCCGGTGCAGACGACGCGCGACCTGCGCAGCTTCTGGGAGCGCACCTATCCCGAGGTGCGGAAGGAACTGCGCGGCCGCTACCCGCGGCACCCGTGGCCCGAGGACCCCTGGACAGCCGAGGCCACGCACCGGACGAAACGTCGCGGCTGAGCTATCCTCATGGACCGAGAGGGGGCCTTCGTCGTCCGCGGACGGGCGTGTCGAAGGGCATCAGGGGACATGAGCAACGACCTCGTGATCGGGATGGCGGGTTCGGGCGGGGACGGCATCGTCTCCGCCGGCGACGCCATGATCACCGCGGCCGCGCTGGAGGGTTACCACGCGGTCCTCACCAAGAGCTTCGGCCCGCAGATCCGCGGGGGCGAGTCCTCCTGCCGGGTCCGGCTGTCGACGCACCCCGTGCGCAGCTCCGGCGGCACGCTCGACATCGCGGTGGCCCTGAACTGGGAGGACTTCCTCAAGTTCGGCGGCGAGCTGCCGGTCGGCGGTCGCACGACGGTCGTCTACGACGCCGCCACGGGCGTCGCGCCCGAGCGGCTGCCCCTGCCCGGCGTCACGCCGCGCGAGGCGATCGCCGTGCCGATCGCCGAGATGGCGCGCAAGACGGCCGGCACAGACCGCGCGAAGAACTCGATCGTGCTGGGGCTGCTGGCCGGCTGGCTCGGCATCGGCCGCGACACGCTGCTCGCGGGGATCCGCAGGAAGTTCGGCAAGAAGGGCGCCGAGGTCCTGCAGGGCAACGAGAACGCCTTCGCCGCCGGCATGCAGTACGCGGCGGACCACCCGCTGCGCGAGCCGCGCACGCTCGCGACCTCGGACGCGATGGTCGAGGGCAAGCTGGTGGTGGACGGCAACGAGATGTGCGCGGCCGCGGCGATCTTCGCCGGCTGCGAGTTCTTCGGCGGCTACCCGATCACGCCCTCGTCCGAGATCATGCACTTCCTGGGCCGCGAGATCTGGAAGTACGGCGGCGCGATGGTCCAGTGCGAGGACGAGATCGCCGGGATCGGGGCGGTCGTCGGCGCCTCGTTCGCCGGCAAGAAGGCGATGACGGCGACCTCGGGCCCGGGCATGTCGCTCAAGACCGAGATGCTCGGGCTCGCCTCGATCGCCGAGCTGCCGCTCGTCTGCGTCAACGTGCAGCGGGGCGGCCCCTCCACGGGCCTCCCGACGAAGAGCGAGCAGTCGGACCTCTTCCAGGCCTGCTTCTCCGCCCACGGCGACGTCGTGCGCCCCGTGCTCGCGCCCACCTCGGTCGCGGACACCTTCCCGATCACGGTCGAGGCCTTCAACATCGCCGAGCGCTACCAGACGCCGGTGATCCTGCTCTCCGACCAGGAGATCTCCCAGCGCAAGGAGACGGTCGATCCCATCGACACCGCCGCCTTCACGATCGTCTCGCGCCGCAAGCCCACGCCCGAGGAGCTCGAGAAGTACGAGCGCTTCAAGGCGACGGAGTCCGGCGTCAGCCCGATCAGCCACCCCGGCCTGCGGGGCGGCAACTACCTCGCGTCCGGCATCGAGCACAACGAGCGCGGCGCCCCGACCGCGAGCGGCGAGATCCACGCGCGGATGAACGAGAAGCGGATCCGCAAGCTCGACCCGCTGATGCGGCGGCGCGACCTGTTCCAGGTCGAGGGCGACGCCCACGCGCCCGTGGGCCTCGTCGCCTGGGGCTCCCTGGCGGGGGCGGCGCGCGAGGCGCTCGAGCTGGCCCGCGACGAGGGCATCCACGCGAAGCTGCTGGTGCCCAAGCTGCTCTTCCCGGTGGCCGAGGAGATCTACGCGGAGTTCTTCCGCTCGGTGCGCAGCGGCCTGGTGGTCGAGCAGTCGCACCAGGGCCAGCTGTACCGGATCCTGCGCATGTACGTCGCCGTGCCGCCGGGCGTCCAGTCCCTGGCGCGCAGCGGCTCGAACCCGATCCTGGCGACGGCGATCGTGGAGCGCATGAGGGCCCTCGTGCTGGCGCTCCAGCAGCGGCGCATGGCCGAGGTGGAGCCGGCGGGGTAGGGGGAGAGACACCATGAGCGGAACGATCACGCGCCCGGTCGAGGACTACCAGGCCAAGGACTACAAGAGCGACCTCAAGCCGATCTGGTGCCCGGCCTGCGGCGACTACGGCGTCGTGCAGGCGATCTACCGCGCGCTCGCCAACGTCGCCCGACCGCCGCACGAGATCGCCTTCGTCTCGGGCATCGGCTGCTCGAGCCGCATCCCCGGCTACACGACGGCCTACGGCTTCAACAGCGTCCACGGCCGGGCGCTGCCGATCGCCCAGGGGATCAAGCTCGCGAACCCCGACCTGCTCGTGCTCGTGGCCGGCGGCGACGGGGACGGCTTCTCGATCGGCGGCGGTCACGTCGCGCACGCGGTGCGGCGCAACATGGACCTCACGTACATCGTGATGGACAACCAGATCTACGGGCTCACCAAGGGCCAGCTGTCCCCCACATCGCCACGCGGCCTGAGGACCTCGTCCTCGACCTGGGGCAGCCTGGAGGACCCGGTGAACCCGCTGCTCTACGTGCTCGGCTACGGTGCGAGCTTCGTGGCGCAGGGCACGCCGGCCGACATGCAGGGGCTGGCCGCGGTGATCGAGGAGGCCGTGCGTTTCCCGGGCTTCGCCTTCGTCAACGTGCAGTCGCCGTGCGTCACCTATGGCCAGGAAGAGCAGCAGCTGAAGGCCCACAAGGCCACGATGCAGACGCTGGCCAGCCTGGGCCACGATCCGGCCGACCGGCTCAAGGCGATGGCGCTCGCCTCGGAGTACGGGCACAAGCTCTACACGGGCGTCTTCTACCGCAACCCGGCGCCCCCGCCGACCTACGAGGCGGAGGCCCGCAGGCGGCAGGAGGGCTCGAGGGCGCAGGCGCGCCCGAAGGAGCGCATCCTCGAGATGTTCCGGCCGCAGTAGCGGGACGCGCCGAGGCGCGGAGGGCGCCCGATGATCGACCCCCACCCGATCGTGCTCGTCGCCATGGGCGGGCACGCGTTCATGCAGCCGGGCGAGAGCGGCACGATCGACGACCACGAGCGAAACGCCGTGCGCATCGCGTCGCTGCTGATGACCCTGGTCGAGCGCGACTACTACCTGTGCGTGACCCACGGCAACGGCCCGCAGGTGGGGAACCTGCTGATCCAGCACGAGCTGTCGCGGCGGGAGGTGCCGCAGCTGCCGCTCGACGTGCTCGTCGCGATGACCGAGGGCAGCCTCGGCTACATCCTGCAGCAGGCCCTGCTCAACGAGCTGCGCAAGCGCCAGGCGAAGCGCTACGTCGTGACCGTGGTGACGCAGGTCGTCGTCGACGAGAACGACCCCGCGTTCCAGGATCCGACGAAGCCGATCGGTCCCTTCCTCTCGCGCGAGGAGGCCGAGAGCCGGCGCGACACGCTCGGCTGGAAGGTGAAGGAGGACGCCGGCCGCGGCTGGCGGCGCCTGGTGCCCTCGCCCCAGCCGCTGCGCGTGATCCAGCGCCACATGATCCGCGACGCCGTGCGCCAGGGCCACATCGTGATCGCCTGCGGCGGCGGCGGGATCCCGGTCAAGAAGCAGGCGGACGGGCAGTTCGCCGGGCTCGAGGCCGTGATCGACAAGGACCTGACCTCGAGCGTGCTGGCGGCCGACGTCGGCGCCGCGCTCCTCGTCATCCTGACCGCCGTGCCGCAGGTCTACGTGCAGTATGGCAAGCCCGAGCAGCGCGCCCTCGGCGCCGTCACGCTCGAGGAGATCGAGCGGCTCCACGGGCAGGGTCACTTCCCACCCGGCAGCATGGGCCCGAAGATCGAGGCCGTGATCCGCTTCCTGAAGGCCGGCGGCCGGCGCGCCCTGATCACGAACCCCGAGAGCCTGCCGCTCGCCATCGAGGGCCGCGCGGGCACCCACTTCGTGGGCGGGATCTAGGGCGTGGGCGAGCGGGTGCTGCGCTGGGGGCTGCTGGGAACGGCGCGCATCAACCGGATGATCATCCCGCCGCTGCGGGTCTCGCCAGCCAACCGCCTGCTGGCGGTGGCCAGCCGCGACCCGGGCAAGGCCGCCGCCTACGCGCGCGAGTGGGGGATCGAGCGGGCCCACGGCTCCTACGAGGCGCTGCTCGGCGACCCCGAGGTGGACGCCGTCTACGTCCCGCTGCCGAACCACCTGCACGCGGAGTGGTCGATCCGGGCCGCGCGCGCGGGCAAGCACGTGCTGTGCGAGAAGCCGCTGGCGCTGAGCGTCGACGAGGTGGAGGCGATGGCGTCGGCGGCGCGCGAGGCGGGCGTCGTCCTGGCCGAGGGCTTCATGTATCGGCACCACCCGCAGACGCTGAAGGTGCGCGCGCTGGTGCAGGACGGGGCGATCGGCCGCGTGCGTTTCGTGCGCGGCACGTTCTCGTTTCCGCTCACGCGGCCGGGCGACGTGCGGCTGCGCCCGGAGTGGGGAGGCGGCTGCCTGTGGGACGTGGGCTGCTACCCGCTGAGCTTCACGCGCTTCGTGCTGGGCGCCGAGCCGCTGGAGGTGTTCGGCCGGGCGGTGCTGGGGGAGACGGGTGTCGACGAGACCTTCGCGGCCCAGCTGGTGTTCCCGCACGACGTGCTGGCGCAGGTCGACGCCGGCTTCCGCGCGCCGCTGCGCGCCGAGCTCGAGATCGCCGGAACGGAAGGCACGATCCTGGTTCGGCGCCCCTGGCGTCCCGCCCTCGGCGTGCCGGTGCTGCTCAACCGCAAGGGCGAGACGGAGGAACTGGCCGCCGGCGGCGGGGACCGCTACCGGTTGGAGATCGAGGACCTCGCCGACGCCGCCCGCGACGGCCGCTCACCGCGGATCTCCCTGGCCGAGAGCCGAGGCAACGTGGCGACGATCGCCGCGCTGCTGCGCTCGGCCCGCGAGGGGCGGCCGGTCCGGCTGTAGGGCGGGGAGTCCTCAGCCGCGCACGCTGGCCTTCGGCATCCGCTCCAGCAGGTCCTCCAGCTCGCGGCGGTTCTCGGCGCCGATCGTGAAGCAGTCGAGCACGGGCGAGGCGAGCGCGTACTGCAGCGCGTCGTCGACGCGGTTGCGCAGGCGGCCGGCGCCGAGGATCTTCATGCCGATGATCCC
The DNA here is from genome assembly GCA_044229815.1 of Vicinamibacteria bacterium. Classification (GTDB taxonomy): domain Bacteria; phylum Acidobacteriota; class Vicinamibacteria; order Fen-336; family Fen-336; genus DATBSL01. The sequence continues at coordinate 6,320 of JBGASI010000283.1, forward strand.
CTTGCCCTGGCGCTTCATCTGGGCGAGCACCGGCAGCACCTGGTCGACGGGAGCGTCCATGATCGCCCCCGCCGGGTTGAG
>JBGASI010000284.1:0-6398 GCA_044229815.1 Vicinamibacteria bacterium
GCCCCCAGGCCCGCCGCCGCCGGCGGGCTCGAGCTCGTGTTCCGCCCCGACCCGTCCGTGCTCGACGGCCGCTACGCGAACCTCGGCTGGCTGCAGGAGCTGCCGAAGCCCCTCAGCAAGCTGACCTGGGAGAACGCGGCCTTCATGAGCCCGCGCACGGCCGAGCGGCTCGGCGGCATCCGCACCGAGGCCGCGGGCACCGGCCACTACACGGACGTCGTCGAGCTGCGGCTCCACGGCCGCTCCGTCAAGGCGCCGGCCTGGATCCTGCCCGGCCACGCCGACGACGTCGTCAGCGTCCACCTCGGTTACGGCCGCAGCCGCGCGGGCCGGGTCGGCACGGGTGCCGGCTTCGACGCCTTCGCGTTGCGCCCGAGCGCCACGCCATGGACGGCGGCCGGCCTCGAGCTGTCGAAGACCGGGGAGCGGGTGATGGTCGCCTGCACCCAGGACCACTGGACGATCGAGAACGCGGCCGGCGAGCAGGCGCGCGAGCGCCACATCGTGCGCGCGGTGACACTCGCCGACCTCGTGAAGGACAAGGACGCCGTGCGCCGGCTGGGCGAGGAGCCCGAGGCCGGCCTGTCGATGTTCCCCGAGCACAAGTACGAGGGCCACGCCTGGGGGCTGTCGATCGACATGAGCGCCTGCGTGGGCTGCAACGCCTGCGTGATCGCCTGCCAGTCCGAGAACAACATCCCGGTGGTCGGCAAGGAGCAGGTCGGCCGCGGCCGCGAGATGCACTGGATCCGCGTCGACCGCTACTACGAGGGCCCGCCCGAGGCCCCGCAGACCTTCCACCAGCCGCTGCCGTGCATGCACTGCGAGAACGCCCCCTGCGAGGTCGTCTGCCCCGTCGCGGCGACCGTCCACAGCCAGGAGGGTCTCAACGACATGGTCTACAACCGCTGCGTCGGCACGCGCTACTGCTCGAACAACTGCCCGTACAAGGTGCGCCGCTTCAACTTCCTGCTCTACCAGGACTGGACCAGCGAGAGCCTGAAGATGCTGCGCAACCCCGAGGTCTCGGTGCGCTCTCGCGGCGTGATGGAGAAGTGCACCTACTGCGTGCAGCGCATCGTGCGCTCGCGCATCGACGCCAAGAACGAGGACCGCCCGCTCAAGGACGGCGAGATCGTGACGGCCTGCGCCCAGGCCTGCCCGTCGCGCGCGATCGTCTTCGGCGACCTCAACGACGCGGCGAGCCAGGTCGCGCGGCTCAACCGCTCCGAGCGCCGTTACGGGCTGCTCGAAGAACTGCAGACCAAGCCGCGCACCACGTACCTGGCGGTCGTGCGAAACCCCAACCCGGAGATCGCCACGGGAGTGGACCATGCGTAAGTGGGTAGCAGAGGGCCAGAATGGCTACTGACACGCGGGTCGAGCAGCCGATCATCGGCCCCGGGCACACCTTCGCCACGGTCACCGACAAGATCGCGAGCCTCGTGCTCTCGACGAAGACGCCGGTCGGCTGGTTCGTCGGCTTCGGCATCGCGTTCTGCGTGATGAACGTGTTCCTGGTCTCGGTGGCCTACCTGCTCGCCAAGGGCACAGGGATCTGGGGCGTCAACGTCCCGGTCGCCTGGGGCTTCGCGATCATCAACTTCGTCTGGTGGATCGGGATCGGCCACGCCGGGACGCTGATCTCGGCGATCCTGCTGCTGCTGCGCCAGCAGTGGCGCACCTCGATCAACCGCTTCGCCGAGGCGATGACGCTGTTCGCGGTGGCCTGCGCCGGCATGTTCCCGATCCTGCACATGGGCCGTCCCTGGGTCGGCGCCTACTGGCTGATGCCCTACCCGAACACGATGGGGCTGTGGCCGAACTTCAAGAGCCCGCTGATCTGGGACGTCTTCGCGGTCTCCACCTACGCCACCGTCTCGGCCCTGTTCTGGTTCGTCGGCCTGATCCCCGACCTCGCGACGCTGCGCGACCGGGCCGAGAGCCGCGTGGTCAAGACGATCTACGGCATGCTGGCCATGGGCTGGCGCGGCTCGGCCCGCCACTGGGCCAACTACGAGACCGCCTACCTGATCCTGGCCGGCCTCTCGACGCCGCTGGTCGTCTCCGTGCACACGGTCGTCAGCTTCGACTTCGCGATCGCCCAGGTCCCCGGCTGGCACGCCACGATCTTCCCGCCCTACTTCGTGGCGGGCGCGATCTACGCGGGCTTCGCCATGGTGCTGACGCTCGCGATCCCGCTGCGCAAGGCCTACGGCCTCGAGGACTTCATCACCGGCAAGCACCTGGAGAACATGGCCAAGGTGCTGCTGGCGACGAGCCTGATCGTCGTCTACGGCTACGCGATGGAGGCCTTCATGGCCTGGTACAGCGGCAGCCCGTTCGAGCGCTACATGTACTGGAACCGGGTGAGCGGCCACTACTGGTGGGCCTACTGGGCGCTGCTGGTGTGCAACATGGTGACGCCGCAGCTGCTGTGGTTCCGCCGCTTCCGCACCAGCATCCCCTGGCTGTTCTTCGTGGCGATGGTCGTCAACGTCGGCATGTGGCTCGAGCGCTTCGTGATCGTCGTGACCAGCCTGCACCGTGACTTCCTGCCCTCTTCCTGGGGCATCTACACGCCCACCTTCTGGGACTGGGCGACCTTCCTCGGGACCATGGGCCTGTTCCTGACGCTGTTCTTCCTGTTCATCCGCTTCCTGCCGGCGATCTCGATCTTCGAGATGAGGACGCTGGTGCCCGAGGCGCAGACGGGCGACAAGGAGGCCGCGTGAGCGACCCCGGGCTCTACGGCCTGATGGCCGAGTTCGACAGCGCCACCGGCGTCGTCGCGGCGGCGCGCGCCGTGCACGCGGCGGGCTACCGCAAGGTGGACGCCTACACCCCCTACCCGATGGAAGAGGTGCTCGACGCGCTGCACCTGCACCACAGCCACGTGCCCAAGCTGGTGCTGGCCGGCGGCATCGCCGGGCTGCTCGGCGGCTTCGGCCTGCAGTACTACTGCTCGGTGATCGCCTACCCGCTCAACATCGGCGGCCGCCCGATCGCGTCCTGGCCGGCCTGGGTCGTGCCGAGCTTCGAGACGACCGTGCTGTGCGCGGCGCTGGCCGCCGTCTTCGGCACGCTCGCGCTGTGCGGCTTCCCGCAGCCCTACCACCCGGTGTTCAACGTGCCGGGCTTCGCGCTCGCGAGCCGCAACCGCTTCTTCCTGTGCATCGAGGCCGTCGACCCGAGCTTCGACCTCGACGCGACACGTCGCCTGCTGCAGGGCCTAGAGCCCGTCGGGGTCTCGGAGGTGCCGGCGTGACCTCTCTCGCCCGCCTCCGGCGCAGCGCCCTCGCGCTCGCCCTGGTCCTCGCGGCGGCCGGCTGCCGCCAGGACATGCACGACCAGCCCAAGTACCGGCCGTTCCGCGAGAGCGCGCTGTTCGAGGACCAGCGCTCGGCCCGCCCGCTGGTGGCCGGCACGGTCGCGCGCGGCCAGCTGCGCGAGGACGACGTCTACTTCACGGGCAAGCAGGGCCGCGACTTCGTCCCGCAGCTCCCGGTCAAGGTCACGCGCGAGCTGCTGGCCCGCGGCCAGGAGCGCTTCCTGATCTTCTGCTCCCCGTGCCACGGCCGCACCGGCCGCGGCGACGGCATGATCGTGCAGCGCGGCTTCAAGGCCCCGAGCTCGTACCACGTGGATCGCCTGCGCGCGATGCCGGTCGGCTACTTCTACGACGTGATCACGAACGGCTTCGCCGCGATGGCCGACTACTCCGCCCAGGTCCCGCCGGCGGACCGCTGGGCGATCGCGGCCTACATCCGCGTGCTGCAGTACAGCCAGTACGCGCCGCTGGCGGACGTCCCGGCGGCCGAGCGGGCGAAGCTCGACGCGAGCGTCGCCGCGGCGCACGCGGCGGAGGTGCACCACTGATGAGCTCCCAGGCCCTGCCCGTGCCCTCGGCGCTCGGCCGCCTCGAGCGGCGGGCCCTCGTCGGCGGGGGCGTCTTCCTGCTCGCGACGCTCGCCGGGCTGGCGCTCGACCGCGCGCAGTTCTTCCGCTCCTGGCTCCTCGCGTTCCTCTTCTGGCTCGGCTTCGGCGTCGGCTCGCTGGGCCTCGCGATGCTGAACCAGCTCACCGGCGGCCTGTGGGGCGCCGTGCCCCGCCGCCTCCACGAGGCCGCCGCGCGCACGATCCCCTACATGGGCCTGGCTTTCCTGCCCGTGCTGCTCGGCGCCGCGAGCCTGTACCCGTGGGCTGCGCCGGGGGCGGCGGCCGACGAGCTGATCGCGAAGAAGGCGCTCTACCTCAACCTGCCCTTTTTCGCGCTGCGCGCGCTCGTCTACTTCGCCATCTGGGGCCTGCTCGGCCACCTGCTCAGCGCCTGGTCGGCGCGCCAGGACGAGGCGCGCGACGAGGCCTCCGCGGCGCGGCTGCGCGGGCTGTCGGGCATCGGGCTGGTCGTGCTCTCGGCGACCACGACCTTCGCCGCGATCGACTGGGGCATGTCGCTCGCGCCGCACTGGTTCTCCACCATCTACGGGGTGCTCTTCATCGTCGGCTGGACGCTCAGCGCGCTCGCCTTCACGATCGTGCTGCTGGCCGGCGTCTCCGGCGAGCCGCCGTTCGCCGCGGCGCTGCGCCCCGTGACCGTCCACGACCTCGGCAAGCTGCTGCTGGCCTTCACGATGCTGTGGGCCTACGTCAACTTCTCGCAGTTCCTGATCATCTGGTCGGGCAACGTCAGCGAGGAGACGCCGTTCTACCTGCGCCGCCTGCAGGGGGGCTGGCAGCTCGTCGCGATCGCGCTGCTGCTGTTCCACTTCGCGCTGCCGTTCGCGCTGCTGCTCTCGCGCTCGCTCAAGCGCAACGCCCGCTCGCTCGCGGCCGTCGCCTGGCTGATGCTCGCGATGCAGCTCGTGGACCTCTACTGGCTGATCGCCCCCGACCTTCTCGGTCACGACACGCTCGCGCTGCCGCTGCGGGTCCACTGGCTGGACCTCACGGCGGTGCTCGGCGTCGGTGGCCTGTGGCTTTCTCTCTTCGCCCGGCAGGCGCGTAGCCGCGCGCTGCTGCCGCTCGGCGAGCCCGAGGTCCGCGCGCTGCTCGCGACGCCCCTCCGGGCGGAGGCGCACTGAAGCATGAGCGCCGAATCCAGGAACGACCAGGACCGCAAGGGCTACGAGACGACGGACGCCCAGGCCGGCGGGACCTACCGCGCCGGCGCCTACATTCTCGCCGCCATGTTCGCGGTGTCCGCGCTGCTCGTGCCGCTCTACTGGTTCTTCGCCCGCGGCGAAACGGCCGGCCAGCCGCGCGCGACGAGCCTCGTCCGGCCCGACCCGGCCGCCGCGCCGAGCGCCTTCCCGCGGCTCGTGACCTCGGAGCCGAAGGCGCTCGCCGACTTCCGGGCCAAGGAGCAGGAGCTGCTCGAGGGCTGGGGCTGGGTCGAGAAGGACCGCGGCGTCGTCCGCATGCCCGTCGCCGAGGCGCTCGAGCTCGTCGGCTCGCGAGGCGAGCTGCCCGCCTTCCCCGCGCCGGCGCCGGCGCCGTCGCCGGCGGCGACCGCAGCCGCGCCTGCCGCCGCGGGAGCCGGCCGATGAGGCGCGCGCTGCCCTTCGTGCTCGCGCTCGCGACGCCCGCCGCCGCCCTGGCGCAGATGGGGCCGCTGCCGCCCCCGCCGATGGAGGCGAAGCCCGGCATCCTGCAGGAGATCGGCTTCGACCAGAAGCTGGGCGACCGCCTGCCGCTCGAGCTGGCGTTCAAGGACGAGACCGGCAAGGACGTCAGGCTCGGCGACTACTTCGGCAAGAAGCCGGTCGTGTTGAGCCTCGTCTACTACAAGTGCGCGATGCTGTGCACGCTGAGCCTCAACGGCCTCGCCGGGGCGCTCGAGGTGCTCTCGTTCGTCCCGGGCCAGGAGTTCGAGGTGGTGACCGTCAGCTTCGACCCGAACGAGACCCCGGTGCTCGCGGCGGCGAAGAAGAAGGCCTACATGGCGCGCTACAAGCGCTCCGAGGCCGAGAAGGGCTGGCACTTCCTGACCGGCCCGAAGCAGTCGACCGAGGCCCTGACCCGCGCGGTCGGCTTCCGCTACGCCTGGGACGAGGCCACGAAGCAGTGGGCCCACCCCGCCGGCGTCCTCGTCGTGACCCCCGAGGGCCGGGTCGCCAACTACCTCTTCGGCGTCGAGTACTCCCCGAAGGACCTGCGGCTCGCGCTCGTCGACGCGGCGGGCGGCCGGATCGGCAACCCGATCGACGCGGTCCTGCTCTTCTGCTACCAGTACGATCCCAAGACCGGCAGCTACAGCGCCTCGATCCTCAACCTGGTGCGCCTGGCCGGCCTCGCCACCGTCGTCGCCCTCGGCGGTTTCATCCTGACAACGAGCATGCGGCGCCGGAGCGGGGCGAAGGGCCCGGCGGCCGAGAGCCACTGAGCGATGAATCGGT
>JBGASI010000285.1:0-6353 GCA_044229815.1 Vicinamibacteria bacterium
GCAGGGCGTCACGGTGAAGAAACGCGTCGCCACCGGCGGCGCGAGCGGGCCGGTCTCGTCGGCCCCGACGTCCGCGGCCGTTCCGCGCGGCCGCGGCTCGCCGTCCAGGTCGTCCGTCACGGCCGTGACGACACCCCGGTCGATCGCCGAGGAAGCCGAGGCCGCGAGGTGAAGGTCCCCCGAGCCGGCGCCGACGAACCAGCCGGCCGCGGCGTCCGTCACGTTGCCGGCCAGGCTCGCCACGGCGCCGTCCCGCTGCCGGAGCGCGACGTTCACCAGGTTGTTGGCGACCACGGCCGACGTCCTGGCGAAGCGCCACTCGACGGAGGAGAAGGACGACGCGGGATCGCCGGACCAGACGGTGTTGTGCAGGACCTGGGCGCCGCAGGCCTGCCACAGGCAGATCCCGCAGTCGAACCCGTACTCGGAGGCGAAGAGCCCCGAGGCGTGGGCGGAGACGACGTTGTTCCGCGCCACCCCGCCGAAGTGGTCCACGTAGGCGCCGCCCGAGGCGGGGCACGGCGCGTCGGCCCAGGCCCGCGCCACGCTGCCGGAGTCGAGCAGGCCGAAGCCGATGCCCCGCGCGTCGTCGCGCAGCACGTTGCGCTCGACGACCGTGTCGCGCGACTCCTTCCAGAAGTGCACCGCGTGCTCCGACAGGCCGCTCGGGCACCAGAAGCCCTCGATCCGGTTGTCGCGCACGGTCCAGCCCCGGCCGGCGTGCACGTCGATGCCGCCGGTGTAGCAGCTGTCGCGGACCTGCGGCCGGCCCGCGTCGGTCAGCTCGAGGTGCGAACAGGCCACGGTGCCCCCGTCGGCGTAGGGACCGCCCGGCACGAGCGGGTTCACCTTGATCGCCTGCTGCCCCGGATCGATCACGTGCACGTTGTAGACGAGCGTGCCGTCCGTCGCGGCGGCGCCGGAAGGCATGACGTGGATCGGGTGGTCGTACGCCTCGCGCAGGGTGAGGTCGGCCACGGTGACGTTCGAGGCGACCACCTGGACGATCTCGGTCGTCGCGTAGTTGCCGTCGAGCACCACCGCGTCACGGTCGCCCCCCTGACCGCGCAGCGTGACGCCCGGGGCGGCGATGCGGAGATAGGCGCCGTCGAGGTCGTAGTGCCCCGGCGCCACCAGGATCGTCTGACCCGCGCTCGCGCCGTTCACGGCCGCGACGAGGCCCGACACCGTGGACGCGGTCACGACGCTCCCCGTAGGCGGCGGCAGCGGCGGGCACGTCTCGGCCCCGAGAGTCGCCGGCCCGGCCAGCACGGCCCCGGAGAGGATCACCCGCCCGCTCAGATGGACGCACCTCATGGCGGTCCGATCGTCGCACTCCTGGCCCAACGCCGTCGGTGAGGGGCCTCACCGTGGGTTTGATGGCGCCGGGCGGCGCGCCCTGTCGTCATTGCCCCACGTCTACGAAGGTGAGACGCTCGGGCAGCCGTCGAACCGGAAGCGAGGGCAACATGAAGATCGCCCTGGTCGCGTGCGGGAGCCGCGGCGACGTGCAGCCGATACTTGCGCTGGCGCTCGGTCTGCGCGGCGCGGGGCACGAGGTCCTGCTGACCGTGCCCCCGGACTTCGAGGCACTCGCGTGCGAGCACGGCGTAGAGGCGCGTGCGCTCGGACCGGGGTTCAGGAACAACCCCGAGATGCGCGACGCGAGCCCCAGATCCTTCGCGCGCTTCATCAAGCGGGAGATCCGGGACGAGATCCGCGAGCTGCCGGCTCTCGCCCGCGGCAGCGACCTGCTGATCGCGACGGGCCTCGCCTTCGGCGGGCGCAGCGTGGCCGAGCACCTCGGCGTGCCCTACCGGCTCGTTGCCTTCGCGCCCCTCGCGATCCTGGGCACGGACCGGGACCCGCTCGCGCTGCGGGCCGGCGGCTGGATCGCCCGCCTGGTCGTGAACCTCGGGCTGCGCGGGGCGCTCAACCGCGAGCGCTCGGCGATCGGCCTGCCGCCGGTGCGCGACGTGCTCACGCACTGGGCGGGCGAGCGGGTGATCGCGGCGACGGATCCCGCCCTGACCCGGTTGCCCGAGGGCGCCGTCCCGAGGGCGGTGCAAACGGGCTACATGCACCTGCGACAGCAGGGCGCCCTCGAGGAGGCGCTCGAGCGCTTCCTCGGGGCGGGACCAGTTCCGATCTACGTCGGCTTCGGCAGCATGCCGATCGCGCGCCCGAGCGAGCTGGTGAGCCGCGTGGTGTCGGTGGCACGCGCGCAGGACCGGCGGTTCGTCGTGCTCGCGCGAGACCTGCCACCGGGCGCGCTCGCCGAGGAGCCCCGCTGTTTCGTGACCGGCAACGTCCCACATGAACAGCTCTTCGCCCGCGTCGCGGCGGTCGTCCACCACGGCGGGGCCGGCACGGTCGCGGCCGCGGCGCGAGCCGGGGTGCAGCAGATCTTCGTGCACCTGATGAGCGACCAGCCGCACTGGCGGGCACAGGTCGTGGCGCTCGGGCTCGGCCCCGGTGGTCCCGGCTTCAAGCGCCTGACGGCAGGCAACCTCGGCCGGGCCGTCGCGGCCTGCCTTTCGGATCCGGCGTACGCTCGTCGCGCGCGAGAGGTTGCCGCCGCGATCGCCGGCACGGACGGAGTCGCGCTCAGCGTCGCGCTCATCGAGCGGGACCACGGCGGTTCGCAGTCGGCGGTTCCGTCGCGGAACGAGCCGGCCGACGCGTAGGGACGCCGGGAGGGCCGAGGCGAGGTAGCATCCGGCACCGAGGGGACGCCAGATGAACCCGAACGCCTTCATCGGTCGCACGAAAGCGCCGAGCGACGCCGATCTCGCCGCCGCGCTGGGCGCCGTCAAGCCGCTGTGGGACGAGATCGTCGTCGGCATGGCGGAGGAGCTCGGCCTCACCGGCTCCGAGTGGAAGAGCTACGGCGTCAAGCACGGCTGGACCCTGCAGCTGCGGCGCGGGAAGCGGAACATCGTGCACCTCGCGCCCTGCGAGGGCGCGATCCACGTGCTCTTCATCCTGGGCGAGCGGGCCGTGGCCGCGGCGCGCGAGGCCCGGCTGGGTACGGCGGCGGTAAAGCTCCTCGACGAGGCGCCGCGCTATCCCGAGGGGACGGGGATACGGCTGGAGGTGACACGGGCGAGGCAGGTCGCGCTCGTGCGCAAGCTGGCCCGGATCAAGCTCGCCAACTGAGGAGAGGACATGACCTTCGCCGCGCTGCACCGCACCGCCTCCTGCACCATGCGCGTCGCCGCGAGCCCGGCCGAGGTCTTCCCTCTGCTCTGCCCGGTGCGCGAGCGCGACTGGATCCCGACCTGGGAGGCCGAGGTGCTCCACTCGCGGTCGGGCCTCGCCGAGCTAGGCTGCGTCTTCCTCACGCGGCCGAGCGAGGGACGCCGGGTCGCCTGGGTGGTCACGCGCCACGAGCCCTCGCGCGCGATCGCGTTCGCGGTGTTCCACGGCGACCTCGTCGAGACGCTGGCGATCGAGCTCGCTCCCGTGGACGAGGGGACCGAGCTCGTCTGGTCGCGGGCCTACACCGGCCTCGAGCCGTCGGGCAACGACTGGATCGAGGCGAACGTCCCGGCGAAGGTGGAGGCGCGTCTCGCGTCGCTCGAAGGGCTGCTCAGGAGCTACACCGCCGGCGTGCCCGACGAGCGGGACGCTACGACTTGAGGATGCCGTCCCAGCCCTTGCGGTACTCGGGCCGCTTGATGAACGGGGCGGCTTCCGGGGCGTTCGTGGCGCGCAGGTTCCGGTAGTCCCACTCGATCTTCTTCCCGGTGCGGTAGGCCACGTTGCCGAGGTGGTTCGCCTCGGTCGTCCAGCCGGAGTACTGGAAGTGCGAGCCGGGCAGGGGCCCCTCGCCCTTGCACGCGTTCACCCACTCGACCCAGTGCCCGGGCGAGCGGGGCAAGGTGGCCGGCGGCGCCTGGAAGTCCTTGAACTTGTCCTCGGGCAGCAGCTTCCCGCTGCCGAGCAGCAGGCCCTTGTCGCCGATGAAGAGGCTCGAGCGGCCTCCCCACTCCGGCACCCAGCCCTCCGGCTTGCTGTCGCCCTGGTGCCAGACGAGCTTCAGCGCGGGCTGAGCGCCCACGGCCGCGAACTCGTAGGTCACCGTCATCGTGGCGGGGGCCAGTTCCTTGTGGGCTGGCCCCATCGGCGACCGGGCCTCGATCGTCAGCGGGGCGAGCACGCGCCCGCCCGCACCGTCCGGCTGCCAGAGGTCCAGCACCGTGTAGGGAACGTCGTTGTCGTGGCTGCCGAGGTCGCTCATCGTGCCGTTGCCGAAGTCCCACCAGCGGTACCAGCGAGGCCCGGGCAGGTACGTGGCGTGGAAGGGCCGCGCCGGCGCGGGACCGAGCCAGAGGTCCCAGTGGATGTTCGACGGGACCGGCATCTCCTCGGTGAAGCGATCGACGATCGGCGCGCCGTCGTAGAACCCGTGCGGCTTGTCGAACTTCTCGGCGGACGCGGCGTCCTGCAGCCCCCACGCGCGGCTCGTCCAGACGTGGACCTCGCGCACCGGGCCGATCACGCCGGTCATGAGGATCTCGCGGATGGTCCGCCGGGCCGCCGAGGCGTGGCCCTGGTTGCCCATCTGCGTCGCGAGGTGCGGGTGCTTCGCGGCCGTCTCGCGGACGAGCCGGGTCTCCCAGATGTTGTAGGCCAGCGGCTTCTCGCAGTAGACGTGCTTGCCGTGGGTCAGCGCCAGGTAGGTGGCGAAGGCGTGCGTGTGCTCGCAAGTTGCGACCACGACGGCGTCGAAGTCCTTCGGCTTGTCGAACACGCGCCGCAGGTCGTTGAGCTTGCGGGCCTTCGGGTAGCGCGCGGCCGCGGAGTCCACGGCGTTCTGGTCCACGTCGCAGACGACGGCGACGTTCTCGTCCGGATGCGGGGCCACCGGGCCCGAAGCGCCGGCGGCCGGCGTCGCGCCGCGGCCCTCACGACCGGGCGTGAGGGTGATCTCGTCCATGAGGTCCGTGGCGCGGCCGCCGGAGGCGATGAAGGCGATGTCCAGCTTGCCGTTGAGGTTCCTGCCGCGCACGATCGCGGGCGCGCCCGCGATCAACCCGGCCGCCCCCAGCGCCCCACCGACGAACTCACGCCGCGTCATCCGACGCCGGCGCGCCTTCTTCGCGTTCGTGGCTCTCATGGCCGTGCTCCCCGCCGGCATTCTGAGCGGGCCGCGCCGGGCACGGCAAGGAGAATCACCTCAGCGCATGGTCGTCAGCCGCTTCAGGGTCTGCCGAGCCAGCCCTCGCTCGCCCGCGACGAAGCCGAGCACCCGCCGCCGCGGGTCGTAGTGCCGCGCCTGCAGGCGCCGGGCCGGCACGATCCGCTCCCCGTCCATCTCGTAGAAGAGCACGACCCCGCCCGCTTCTTCGACGAGCAGCCGCCCGGCCGCCCAGTCCCAGACGCTCTGCAGCGGCTGGAAGACGAGGCTCGCCCGCCCGGCGGCCACGAGCGCCATCGCGAGCGCGCACGATCCCACCACGTTCAACGTCCGACAGTCGCTCGCGATCGCCGTCGTGAGCGCGTTGTGCGCCGGGTACCGGTGCAGCAGCGAGTCCGGCCCCGTCAGCACGTACGCCTCCCGAAGCGGCAGCAACTTCACCCGGAGCCGCACCGGCGGCCTTCGCCCCTTTCGGAGAAACGCCCCGCCACCCCGCCCGGCGTAGAAGAGCGCCCCACCGAACACCTCGGGCGCGCACACGGCCCCCGCGGTGTGCGTGACCCCGTCGACGCAGGCCACCGACACCGCCCACTCGTGGTGCCCCGCCACGAAGCTCGCCGACCCGTCGAGCTCGTCCACGATGAAGCGCCGCTGCCTCACCTGGCGGCGAATCCCCGCCTCGCTCCGCCCCGGCGCGTCCTCGGCCGTCTCCTCGCAGACGACCGGCACCCCCGGCATCGCGCGGCCGAGCACGCCGAGGATCGCCTTCTGCGATCCGTAGTCGGCGGCACTGACGATGGCGTGATGCCCGAGGACGGGATCGTCCTTGGTGACGAGCTCGGCCGGGCCGGCGCGGCGAGCGGCGCGCGCACCCGCGACCGCGGCGTCGATGCAGGTCCGGAGTGCGAGGGACGAGCTGGGGACTCGCATGGATGTCTCGGGAGAGGCGCGCTCTCCGTGGAGGACCATGTTACCCGCAGCGCGGCCGCGCACCGAGGCGCTCGCGCCGGGTGCCCCCTGCTCCGTGTGCATCATTGACGGCGCTGCGGCCGGCTCGCCTAGCATCGCGCGTGCGCGTGACCAAACCCGTCGGCTGCCTCCTCGTCGGCTGCGGCTGTCTCGTCGTCGTCGTGACCGCGGCCCTGGTGCTCGGGATCGCCTTCCGCGGCTTCCTGCCCTTCTTCGGCGGCCGCGAGTCCCCGCGCGCCCT
>JBGASI010000286.1:0-6342 GCA_044229815.1 Vicinamibacteria bacterium
CCGCGGGCATGGTGCTCGGCTACCCGGCCAACAGCCATTGGCGCATGCAGGCGCTCGCGCGCCACGGCCGGATCGACGCCGTGCTGCGCGAGTGGCGCGAGCGCTGGGCGAGCCTGCCCTCCGTGCTGCGCAACAACACGACGCCCGAGGACTGGAACGTCCGGCCCGACTCGGCGGACCAGTGGAGTCACTGCGCGGTCGGGCCGCTGTCCGTGCTGTACATGGACGTGGCTGGGATCCGTCCCGCCGCGCCGGGCTTCGAGCGCGCGGTGGTGCGCCCGCAGCTCGGCGACCTCGCTTCGCTCGAGCTGACCTGCCACACGGTACGCGGGTCGATCGCTTTCCGGGCCACGAAGCAGGACGGGGGGCACCGGGTCGCGCTCAGCCTGCCGCCCGAGCTGCCGGGCGAGCTGCTGTTGCCGGGCGAGCCCCCGAAGCCGGCGGCGCCGGCCGGATCGGACGCGGCGCTGGGCCTGGCGCGCTTCGCGCTGCCGGCGGGCGAGACGACCGAGTTCGACGTCCCCTCGGCCTGACACCCGCGCGGGCGCGCCGGCGGCCTACAATGGTCCGAGCGACAGCCCAATCTGAGGAGGACCGTCCCATGACCCACCTGAGCCGAGTCGCACTCGCCGCGGCGCTCGTCGTGGCGGCCGCGGCCCCCACCGCCACCGCGAAGGAGCCGGAGTTGCTGCGCCTGCGCGCGTTCGCCGTGGATCTCAACGGCCGCGCGCGGACCGGGAGCGTCGAGATCGTGATCGAGCGCTGGTCGACACCGGAGGAGACCGAGCGGCTGCGCAGCGTGCTGGTCGAGAAGGGCGGCGACAAGCTGCTCGACGCGCTGCAGAAGATCAAGCCCCGCTGCGGCTTCGCGCGCACGTCCACCAGCCTCGGCTGGGACCTCTACTCGTGCCGTGAGACGCCCCTGCCCGACGGTGGCCGCCGCATCGTGCTGGCCAGCGACCGCCCGGTCTCGATGTGGGAGGCGCGCAGCGGCGGCCGCTCGCTGGACTACGAGTTCTCGCTCGCCGAGATCCGCCTCGGCAAGGACGGCAAGGGCACGGGCAAGGCGATTCCCTATGCCAAGCTCGCCTTCGACAAGGAGAAGAACACGCTGGAGATCGAGAACTACCAGCGCGAGCCCGTGCGCCTCAACGAGGTGACGGTGGTCCTTCCGAAGAAGTAGGGGCCGCCGCCGGCAGCGCCAGGGCGCGGCCGGCCAGCAGCACGAAGGCGATCCACAGCAGGTCCGCCAGGAGCAGGTGGAGGATCTGCAGCCAGACCGGCGCGAGCAGCGCGACGTTGACGACGCCGGCCGCGATCTGCGCCAGCGCGAGTGCGGGTACCCACCACGCGGCGCGGCGCAGGCCCCGCTCGTCCGTCGCCTGCAGCACGCGCGCAGCCAGGAACGTGACGACCAGGGCCCCGGCGAGTGCGAGCAGCGGGTGGGCGAGGCGCAGGCGCACCAGGAAGCTGGCGGTGGGCGACAGGTCCTGGGCGAGGCCCGCGAGCAGCGACTGCGCCGGGTAGAGCGTGTCGCCCAGCGCCGCCACCGCGCCGCTCGTGCCGACGAGCAGCAGGCCCAGGAAGCCAAAGCCGAAACGCCAGCCCTCGCGTGCCAGCGTCTCGCGACGGGGCCCGGCGTCGCTCGCGCACCAGTGGGCGGTCAGCGCCAGCGCGGCCAGCAGCAGGAACGTGTTGACCAGGTGCAGGGCCATGAAGAGGGCGCGCGCCAGCGACTCGTCCTGCGCGACCAGCCGGAACAGCACGAGGGCGGCCCCGAGGGCGGCCTCGGACAGGATCAGCACGCCGGCGAGCGTCGCGGCGCGCCGGGCCGGGTGGCCGGCCGGCCGGCTGCGAAAGACCCACAGCGCCAGCGCCAGCACGAGCAGCAGCGCGACGCCGCTGGTGGCGCGGTGCGCGAACTCGATCATGGTCTCGAGCGCGCGGGCGCGCGGCAGGACCTCGCCGTTGCACAGCGGCCAGTGGGCGCCGCAGCCCGCGCCCGAGCCCGAGGCGCGCACGAAGGCCCCCCACAGGATGACCGCGAGGTTCCAGCCGAGGACGACCCAGGCGAAGCGGTGGAGTCGTGTCATGGCGCCGCCCCCTTCACGCCTTCTCGAGCCTGTCGTACCAGTTGAACTTGAGGAAGACCGAGGTTGCCGCGGTGACCGCGGCGATCGCGCCGGCCCAGCGCCAGTCGCGCAGCACGATGTAGATGGGCAGCGCGGCCAGGCTCACCTGCCAGACGATGCCGACGGCGACGTTCGTGGTGTCCTTGCGGAAATCGCCGTTCGGCGCGAACGACGGGTCCTCGGCCATCACCTTGTCGCGCACGGGCCCCCAGCAGCCCCACGGCCGCACCGTGCGGTAGAAGCTCTCGAGCACCGCGTCGTCCTCGGGCGCCGTCAGCAGCGTGCCGAGCAGGCAGCCCGCGGTCGACAGAGCGAGGATGAACGGGATCGTGTAGATCGCGTTGACGGCGTGGCCCAGCGCCGCGTCGAGCGCGCTCGGCACCACCATCGCGCTGCCGATGCCCGCCACCATGCCCCAGAAGTAACCGTAGCCGTTGAAGCGCCACCAGTACCACTTCAGCACGTTGGCCACCACGAAGCCGCCGTAGAGCGCGGCCACGATCCACATCATGATGCCGGTGATGCGCGTGGTGAGCAGGCCCAGGGACAGCCCTGCGACGAGCACCGCCACCGAGGCGATCCGGCTGAGCAGCACGTCCGTCTTCGGCGGCGAGTCCGGGCGGATGAAGCGCTTGTAGATGTCGTTGACGATGTAGGCGGGCGCGGCGTTCACGGTGGCGGCGAAGTTGGACATGAAGGCCGCGAGCAGGCCCGCCAGCAGCAGGCCGAGGACGCCGGCCGGCACGGCGCGGGTCAGGACCAGCGGCAGCAGCTTCTCGAAGTCGGGCCGGTCCATCGCCCGCAACTCGGGCATGCAGAAGGCGAAGGCCATCGAGGTGAGCCCCGCCACCATCAGGTAGCGCGGGAAGTAGAGCACCACGTTGACCATGCCGTTCATCAGGCAGGCCTCGCGCGGGTTGCGCGTGGCCAGCACGCGCTGCAGATCGTAGTTGGGCGCGGGCCCCGCCAGGCTCGCCAGCACGCCCTTGAAGAACATCAGGCCGAAGACGACGGAGAACAGCTCGTTGCCGTCGGCGCGGATCGCGTCGTTCACCTTGTCGAAGACGCCGCTCCAGTCGAGCCCGAGGTGCACGCCGAAGAAGGGGTTCGTCCAGCCGGCCGGCACCTGGGACAGCACCATCTCGGGCGAGACGGTGGTGAGCGCCACCACGCCGATCGAGAGCGCCGTTACCGTGAGGATCGTGAACTGCATCACCTCGGTCGAGACGACGCTGAACATGCCGCCCTTGATCGCGTAGATCGAGGTCAGCAAGAGGATCGCGACCGCGTAGATGTTCTCGTTCGTGACGAGGCCCGAGGTCGACTCGGTGAAGCGCCAGGGCAGCATCACCACCGCGAACTTGCCGATGCCGATGAAGGCGTAGGCCAGCATGCCCACGACGTTCACGAGCGCGAACAGCACGACCGAGAGGTGGGCGAGGCTGGCGCCCCTGCCGCGGCCGAAGCGCGTCTCGATCCACTGCGCGCCGGTCATCACGTTCGAGCGGCGGACCCAGCCGCTGAGGAACATCATCAGGAAGACCTGGTTGAAGGTGGGCCACAGCCAGGGCAGCCACAGGCTCTTGAGGCCGTAGACGAACAGCACGTAGACGAGCCACATGGTCCCGGTGATGTCGAACATGCCCGAGGCGTCCGAGATCCCGAGCAGGTACCAGGGCAGCGACTTTCCGCCGAGGAAGTAGGAGTCGAGATCCTTCGCCCCGCGGCGCGAGACCCAGAAGCCGAGCAGGATGGTCGCGGCGAAGTAGGCGACGATGATGCCGACGTCGAGGGCGTGCAGCGTCACCTCAGGCGGCCGCCTCGTCCTTCCCGCCGGTGGCGTCGGGGTGGTGGAAGGGGGCCAGCAGCGTCACCACCAGCGAGGGGATGAGGCACGCGAGCACGCACCAGAAGAAGACCTTGTAGCCGAGCAGCTCGGCGAGCGAGCCGCTCACGTAGCCGGTCGCCATCATGTTGAGGCCCATGATCGCCGAGGCGAAGGTGTAGTACGCGGTGCGGAACGGGCCCGGCGAGACCTGCTGCATCATGTAGACGATCAGGCCCACGGCGCCGATGCCCCAGAAGAGCTTGTCGATGGTGACGAGGGTCGCCACCACCGGGTAGCGCGCGTCCTGCGTCATGCTCAGGTAGACGAAGACGACGTTCGGCACGTTCATGCTCAGGCACAGCCACAGCAGCGTCCGGCGCAGCCCGTAGCGGGCCACGATCAGGCCCCCCAGGATCGAGCCGACCATGAACGCGCCGGTGCCAAAGATGCCGTTGATCTGGCCGAGCACCTCGTTCGTCAGGCCCAGGCCCCCCTGCTCGCGCGGGCCGATCATGAACAGCGGCCCCATCTTCTCGAGGAAGCCGTAGCCGAAGCGGAAGAGCAGCGAGAAGGCGAGCATCTTCCAGATGTCCTGCTTCTGGAAGAACGACGAGAAGGCCTGGCCGAACGTCTTCATCGCCGCGCCGAAGCTCTCGGGCGCGTCCTGCGCCTTGGAGCCCGTGGGCAGCAGCTTCGTGTGGTAGACGAGCAGCAGTGCCATCAGGCCGGCGATGATGAAGAAGATCACCATCCACGACTGCGCCCAGTGCGCGCGAACCAGGGCGGCCTCGGCGGCGTCGGCGGCCTCGGCGACGCTCTTCTGCGCGCCGCCGTGGAAGCTGCGGAAGAGCAGCCCGCTGGCGGAGACGAGGACGCCGTTGGCCAGGATCGGTCCGGCGTTCCAGCACATGCTCTGGACGCCCGTGTAGCGCGCCTGCTCCTTCGGGTCGAGCGTCGTGACGTAGACGCCGTCGCTCGCGATGTCCTGCGTCGCGCCGAGCAGGCCCGCGAGGCCGAGCAGCACGAGGATCGGGGTCCAGCCGATGCCGGGCACCTTGAGCGTGAGGCCGATCGCGAACACCGCGCCCACGAGCAGCGTCTGCATGAGCAGCACGAAGAAGCGCTTGGTCTTGTAGATCTCGAGCGCCGGCGCCCAGAGCGGCTTGATCACGTAGGGGAACACGAACAGGCTCGACCAGCGGGCGGCCTCCGCGTCCGTCATGCCCATGTTCTTGAACATGATGTTCGCGACGCCGGACACCGTGACGTAGATCAGGCCCATCGCGAGATAGCTCGAGGGGACCCACAGGAACGGGTTGGCGTAGCCGCGTGGCGCGGCGGGCGTGGTGCTCGAGCTCATGGAGCCTCCGAACTGGGAGCCGGCGCGAAAGCCGCGTCCGGGGGGAAGAACCCGGACGAGCTTAGCGGCCCGTCGGGCGTTGTCAATGATGCGCGCGGCGGGCGGACGGGCGGCGCGAAAGCGGCTGGGTCTGCTAGGAGGGCTTGGCCAAGGCGCCGTAGGCCCGGCGCAGCTCCTCGTACAGGGCGCTCGTGCGCGCCGCGTCCTCGAAGTTCACGATCACGAAGCCGCGGCGCAGGCGCACGAGCAGGTAGGGCGCGTTGCCGGCGGCGACGAACAGCTTGCCCGCGCCGAGGCCGCGCACCTCGAAATGCCCGCTCAGCACGCCGCCGCCCGCGAAGCCGTTCGTACGCCGGGAGGGCGGCAGGCGCTCGAGCAACTCGAGCCCGGTCACCTCGGTGAGCGGCCAGGTCTCGCCGTAGAAGGGGACGTCGACGCCGAACGACCGCGCGCTCACCGTCACCTTCGGGGGCCGCGTCTGCAGGTAGAAGGGCGTGACGAAAGCGACCGTGCCGGCGAGGACGAGGGCGCCGGCGACGAGGGCCGTGCGCGGGCCGAGCGTTCTCGCGATCGGGGAGCCGGGGCCGGTTGCAGGCCCTGCCTGAGCGGCCAGCGCCGGCGCCGCCTGCACGATGGCGCGCGCGAGCGCCGCGGGCTCGTCGGTGCCGATCCGGAACACCCCGCCGCCGCGCAGGCGCAGCTCGACCGCGTCGAGGCCGGAGACGTTCCACATCCAGCCGTCGCGCAGGCGGCGGATGCCCCAGCCGTGGATCCAGGAGTTGCGCACCTCCTGGCAGCCGCTGAGGCCGGCGAGCGGGATCGTGCGCCGGATGAGGCCGATGGCGAAGCGCAGCCGGATCTCGCGCGCGTCCACCTCCACCGTCAGGGTCGTCAACAGCAGCAGCGCCAGCGCGACGACCAGCGAGCCGACCATGACCCAGCCGACCTGTGTGTGCCGGTAGTGCGTGGTCACGTGGCCTCCTTGCACGCTCGAGCATACTCCCGCCGAGGCGGGCGGGCTG
>JBGASI010000003.1:0-28513 GCA_044229815.1 Vicinamibacteria bacterium
GCGCCACGTGCGCGGCGACCGACACCAGGAACTCCCGGTCGGCCTCGCCGTAGCGCCCGCGCGTCTCGTAGTCCTGCACGGCGATCACGCCGATCACCCGGTCGCCGCTGCGCAGCGGTGCGCCGAGCCAGGAGAGCGAGCGCGTGCCGACGCGCGCCACCTCGCCGCGCGCCTCGAGCTCGGCGAAGGACTCCGGGTCGACGATCAGCGCCTCGCCCCGGCGGAACGCGTAGGCGCACAGGCTCCGGCCGAGCTCGGCCGGCGGGGACGGCAGGTCGTGCCGGTCGGCCAGGTAGATCTCCTCGAAGAGCCCCGTCTGCGGGTCGTGCAGCAGCGCGAGCAGGTTCTCGGCGTAGATCACCCGGGCGAGGGACCGGTGCACCAGCTCCAGGAAGGCCCGCGGCCCGGCGGTCTCGACCAGCCCGAGCGCGATCTCCAGCAGCACCTGGAGTTCCAGCTCGGCCCGCTTGCGCCCCGTGACGTCCGTCCAGCAGCCGATGATCTCGAGCGGCCGGCCCTCGGCGTCGGCTTCGACGCGCAGCTCGTCCCGCACCCAGCGGTAGCTGCCGTCGCGGTGGCGGAGGCGGTACTCGCGGACGAGCGGCGCGCTCGGGGAGAGCCGCTCGCTGCTCGCGAGGGTCGCGCTCACGTCGTCCGGGTGCAGGTGCTCGAGCCAGAAGCCGGGGTTCTCGAGGAAGTCCCCGGGTGAGTGGCCGAGGACCGCGCTGACGTTCTCGCTGATGAACGTGAGCGCCCAGTCGCTGGCGCGGCAGGTGCACAGGATCGCCGGCGTGGCGGAGACCAGGAACCAGAGCCGGCTCTCGCTCGCCTCGAGCGCGGCCTCGGCCGCCCGCCGGTCCTCGTCGCGCGCGAGCACGTCGAGCGCGAAGGACAGGTCGCTCGCCGTCTCCTCGAGCAGGCGGATCTCCGCCGACCCGAAGAAGTCCCGCTGCGCGGCATAGGCCATGAGCGCGCCGCTCACCCGCCCGCGCTCCCTGAGCGGGATCGCGATGCTCGCGCACAGGCCGCTTCTCTCGGCCAGCTCGCGCCACTCGCTCGTCGAGGGGTCGCTCAGGAAGTCGTTGCTCACGCAGGTGCGGCCCTCGCGGATCGCGCTGCCCGTGGGGCCGCGTCCGGCGGGACGGCCGTCGACCGTCACGGTGATCCGCTCCACGTAGCCGGACTCGTCGCCGAAGCTCGCCTGGGGCACGACGCTGCCCGTCCCATCCAGCCAGCCGACCCAGGTCAGCTTGAAGCCGCCGGACTCCACCAGGATGCGGCAGACCAGGCGCTTCAACTCCAGGCTGTCGCGCGCGCGGACGATCGCCTCGTTGATCCGGCTCAGCGCCAGGTACATCCGGTTGAGCCGCTCCAGCTGCCGCTCGTGGGCCTTGCGCTCGGAGATGTCGCGGATCAGGGACAGCCGGTAGGCGCGCTCTCCGATCTCGACCTGGCGCGAGCTGACCTCCACCGGGAAGGTCGTGCCGTCCTTGCGGACGTGGATCGTCTCGAAGACGTGCCCCCCCGGCTCGGCGCCGCGCGCGAGATCGGCGGCCACGGTCGCGTGGGCTTCCGGGGCCCGCAGGTCCCAGAGGGCCAGCCGGAGCAGCTCGTCCGGCGGATAGCCGTAAAGCGCGGCCGCGCGGTCGTTGGCCTCGACCACGTGCAGGCTTTCGTCCAGCAGGACGATGCCGTCGTTCGCGTGCCGCATCACGAGGTCCAGCTTCTCGAGCGTCTCGACGCGCGCCCGCTCGGTGTTCCACTGGCGGGTGATCAGCTCGTGCTGGCGCTGTCGCCACAGCAGTCCCGCGCCCGTGACGCCCAGGGCCAGCAGCAACGCGAGCCCGGCCACCACCCGCTCGGACTCGTCGCGCACCGGCTCGTAGGCCTCCTGCCGGTCCACCTTCGCCAGCAGCACCCAGGGCGACTCCGGCACGTCGAGCGCGACCGCCAGACCCGGCACGCCGCGATAGTCGATCCCCTCGATCAGGCCGGCGCCCCGGGGGGGCCTTGCGGCCGCCGCGAGCAGGCCGGGCTCGTCGCGAGGCAGGGCGAGGCCCGTGGTCGTGGTCGCGCGATGGCGGAGGGGGCTGAGGTAGAGAAGCGCCTCGCCCTGGCGGCGGAACAGCAGGCTCTCGGCGGTTTCGCTCTTCGTCGGCCAGCCCGAGAGGAGCGCGAAGAGGCTGGCGTCGACGTCGACGCGTAACCGCACCGCTCCGCCGAAGGACTTCCCGTCCGCCGCGAGCACGGGCGTGATCAGCTCCAGGCCGGTCGATCCGTCCGCGGAGCGCTGCAGGTCCCCGATGATCGCGTCGCTGGCGGTGCGAGCGGCCTGCAGCAGGCCCGAGTCTCCCGTCCGCGCCGTGGCGGACCCGGCGGGCGAGACGAACGTGGGCTGCAGCGCCGTGTCGAACAGGGTGAGCGAGGCGTAGCCGTAGGCGGAGCGGAAGCCGTCGAGGTAGGTCACGAGCCGCTGGCGGCCCGCCGCCGGGTCGGCTCGCCCGCCGCGGCCGGTGTCGGCGAGCAGCGGGGCGCGCATCAGCGTGCGCGCGTCGGCCAGGCGCTCGTGCCGCCAGGCGGCGATCGCCCCCGCCCTCAACTCGGCGACGGCCGTCAGCTCCCGCCCGACCCCCGCCCGCACCTGCCGGGAGTGGAGGCGCAGGTAGCCGATGCCCAGGAACAGGCTCGATCCCACGAGCGCGAGCAGTCCCCCGGTCAGCAGGCGCCGCGCCCGCCGCTCCCCGGAGGGCAGCGTCTCCGTGGAGAGCCAGGCCCGGCCGTAGAGCAGTTTGTAGCAGGCGCCCTTCAGACCCAGGCGCAGGGCGAGTGCCGCGGAGAGGGCCGTCAGCGCGGCGGCCGCCCAGGGGGACATCGGCCGGTCTCCGCCGGCGAGAAACAGGGAAAGACCGATCGCCTGGCCGGCCGCGGTCACGCCGCAGGCCATCGCGACCAGCACGGCCGCCGCGAGGCCGGCGCGGCGGACCGGCCCACCGTCCCGGCCGGTGAGCGCGAGCAGGCTCAGCGCCGCGAGCGCCAGCATGGCGGCGGTGCCGGGCGCCATGTGCACGGGCTGCAGCCCTTCGACCTGCGCGGCGCCGCTCGTCAGCCAGGTCTGCCAGTCTCGCGACTGTGTGGGCAGCACCCAGGTCCGCGTGCCCAGGAGGGCGACGGCCGTCGCCAGCCCCAGCGTCACGAACGCGACGAAGGCTCGGGTCGCCAGCCGCGCCGGGCGCGCCTGCAGCAGGCCGAACGCGCCGCTGAGCGCGAGCAGCGCCAGCGCCGTGATGGGCGCCATCGGTCGCGCCCCCGTCGCACGGACGAGAAGAGGCTCGCCGAGCCACGCCGCCAGGAGGCAGATCAGGGCGATCCCTGCCGGGGCCAGCGTGCCCGCGGCCGCCGCCACCTGCTCCGCGCGGGTCAGGGGTGCGTCCCTCATCGTTGCCACCGTCCGGTTGTCCCGCCGGTATCGATCATACGCCCAGTGCCTCGCTGCCCTCGTCGCCGCAGCGAAACGTGTCGCGCCTTGCCTGCGCCCACGGGCCTGATCCAGGATGAGCCACTCGCCCGCCCAGGAGGGCCGGACAGGATGGCTCGACCCGTCGGCACGACAGCGCCGTTGCTCTTCGCCGGGATGCTGCTGGCGGCCTGCGCCGTTCCGCGCGGGGCGGGCCCCCTGGCCGGCCGCGTCGTCTGCATCGACCCCGGTCACGGCGGGACGGCGGGCGTCGACCAGTACCGCGTCGGCCCGGGCGGCGAGCGCGAGGAGTGGATCGATCTGCGCGTGGCGCGGCTGCTGCGCGACGCGCTCCAGAAGCGCGGCGCGCGCGTCCTGATGACGCGGACCGCGGACGTCGCCGTGGAACTGGGCCGGCGCGCGGCGCTGGCCGTCGAAGGCCGCGTGGACCTCTTCCTGTCGGTCCACCACAACGCGACCGCCGATCCCGACGTCAACTTCCCCGTCGTCTACTTCCACGGCAACGCCTCCGAGAACCAGGCCGGCGTCGCGCTGGGCCGCGCCGTGGCCGCCCGGCTCGCGGCGGCGCTGTTCGACGGCCAGGCTGCGCCCGGCCTCGTGTCCGACCTCGCGATCTTCCCGGGCACGGGCGCCGCCGTCCTGCGCCACTCCTACGGCATCCCCGGGGTGATCTCCGAGGCGTCCTTCTTCACGAATCCCGCCGAGGAGCGGCGGCTCAAGGACCCGGGCCGCAACCGGGATGAGGCGCAGGCGCTGGCCGACGCCGTCGAGGACTTCCTCACCCGCCCGATCCCCCCGATCGAGGCGCAGGGCTCCCGCGTGGCGCTGCCGCCGTTCGAGGTGCTCCGCGAGGGCGAGCGGATGAGGGCTGACGCCCTGCGCTGGCGCGAGGCGTTCACCGAGGCCCGCGCCCTGATCGAGCGCGGCGACACGGACTCCCTGGCGCAGGCCTACGAGCGGCTCACGCTCTCGGCGCGCGCCTTCCCGGACTCGCCGCTCGCCGGCGAGTGCCACCGCCTCAGGGCCTCGATCCTCGCGCTGCAGGGCCTCACCGTGGACGCGGAGCGGGAGCGGCTGCGCTCCGTCGAGCACTATGTCTCGAGGTGACGGGTTGCGGCTTCCGAGGCTGAGGGGGCTGCGCGAGCGCCCAGCGTGGCAGTTCTTCGGCGTTCTGCTTCGCGCGGACCGCGCCCTGGCGCTTTCCTGGTGGGTCGTGCTTCTCCTGCGCGGCGCCCTGCCGGCCGCGCTCGCCGTGTCGATGGGCGCGCTGGTCGCGGCGGTCCAGCGGGGCGCGGGCCTCCTCGCGCCGCTAGCGCTCGTCGGGTCCGTCTTCGTCCTGCTCCAGGTCCTGCCGCCCGTCCACCAGGCGATCAGCGCGAACCTCGGCAGCCGTGTCGCGGCGTGGCTGTTCGATCGGCTCACCGAGGCCTGCGTGCGCCCGCCGGGCCTCGGGCACCTCGAGGACCCCACGCTCGCCGCCGACCTGACGGTGGCCCGCGAGTTCGACGCCGGCATGACCGGCCCGCCGATGCACATCAACCTCGAGTTCATCGCCGGGGGCCTGGTGCTGACGCTCGTGGGGCTCTCGTCGGCCGTCGTGCTCTGCGGCTACACGTGGTGGGCGCCCGTCGTGCTGACCGGCGCCTGGCTCGCCACCCACTGGTTGCTGCGGGAGAGCGCCGTCTGGCGCGATCGCAACACCGACGAGGTGCGCGGAGCGCAGCGTCACGCGGAGTACGCCTACCGGCTGGCGGTGGATCCGCCCGCGGCCAAGGAGCTGCGGCTGTTCGGCCTCGCCGACTGGGTGATGGAGCGCTTCGTCGCCCGGCGCACGCGCCTGCACGAGCTGCAGTTCGAGGCCACCCGCCTGCGCGAGCGGCCGCTCGTCTGGAGCCTGCTGCTCGTGGGCGCCGCCAACGCCCTGGTGTTCGGATCGCTGGCGCTGGCGGCGGCCGACGGCCGCCTCGACCTCGGGCGCCTCGTCGTCTTCGCGCAGGTCGCGGTGGGCGTGAGCGCCGTCGCCTTCGGCGGCCTGAGCTGGGCGATGGACGGCGCCGCGGCGCCCGTCGCCGCCGTGCTGCACCTCGCGCCGGCAATGCGGGTGCGAGGCGCCCTTTCGCCTCCACGGACGTCGTCGTTCTCCGCGAGCGGCCTGCCGGCCCGCGAGATCCGCTTTCGTGGCGTCCGCTTCGCGTACCCGGGCAGCGAGCGGCCGGTGCTCGACGGCTTCGACCTCGCGATCCCGGCCGGCTCGTCGCTCGCCATCGTCGGGCAGAACGGCGCGGGGAAGACGACGCTCGCGAAGCTGCTCTGCCGCCTCTACGACCCGCAGGAGGGCGCCGTCGAGGTGGACGGCGTCGACCTGCGCGCGCTCGACGTCGAGGCCTGGCGCGCCCGCCTGGCCGCGGTGTTCCAGGACTTCATCCGCTTCGAGCGGTCGCTGCGCGACAACGTGGCGCCCGGCGGCGCCCCGGAGGACGCCATCCGGGAGGCCCTCGTCGATGCCGGCGCGAGCGGGTTGGCCGGGCTCGACACGCCGCTCGCGCGCGGCTACGCGGGCGGCACGCAGCTCTCGGGTGGGCAGTGGCAGCGCGTCGCGCTCGCGCGGGCGCTGTGCGCGGTGCGGCTCGGGGCCGGCCTCGTCCTGCTCGACGAGCCCACGGCGCAACTCGACGTGCGCGGCGAGGCCGAGATCTTCGACCGCATCCTCAGCGCCACCCGCGACGTCACGACCATCCTGATCTCCCACCGCTTCTCGACCGTGCGCCACGCCGACCGCATCTGCGTGCTCGAAGAGGGCAGGGTGCTCGAGCTCGGCAGCCACGACGAGCTGATGGCCCTGAAGGGACGTTACCGCACGCTGTTCGAACTGCAGGCGAGGCGGTTCTCCGCCGCGGCGGACGAGGAGGGCGCGGCCTATGACCGGCTCGCCTGAACGCCAGCCCGGTGGCCTCGCCGCCATGTGGCGGCTGCTGAAGCTGGGCTACCGTCACGAGCGGGGCCTCATCCTCGCTTCCTTCGCGCTGTCGCTCGTGGCCGCGCTGCCCGACGGGCTCCTCGCCCTGTGGCTCGCGCGACTGGGCGAGGGCGTCCTCGCCGGCGACCGCCGGCTCGTCCTCGGCATGGCCGCCTGCATCGGCGCGACCGCCACCGCCACCTGGTTCCTGGGTCTCGTCTATGCCCGGGTGCAGCGGCGCTTCCGCGACCGGATCACGATCGCGCTCGAGTCGCACGTGGCGCGGCTGCAGGCCGGGATCGCGACGATCGCGCACCAGGAACGGCCGGAGTACCTCGACCGCCTCTCGGTCCTGCGCGACCAGGTCTTCGTCCTCGACCACATGTACCTGTCGCTCTTTGCGACCTGCGGCTGGCTGCTGCGCCTGGGCATCGCGCTGGCGCTGCTCGTCTCGGTCCACCCGGCGCTCGGCCTGCTGCTGCTCTTCGCGGTGCCCCCGTTCCTCACCTCGGGCTGGCGGCCCGCCGTCGAGCGCGCGACCGAGGAGCGCGTCGCCTCGGCCGGCCGCCTGGCAAGGCACCTGTTCGAGACGGCGACGACCGCCTCGCCGGCCAAGGAGGTGCGCGTCACGCGCATCGGCCAGCGGCTGCTCGAGGCGCGGCGCGAGGCCTGGCAGCGCTGGTATCGCCCGGTCTCGGCCGCCCGCTGGACGAGCGCCGCCTGGCACGCGCTGGCCTGGGCCGTGTTCGGCGGCGGTTACGTCGGCGCGGTCGTCTTCGTTTCGTCAGGCCTTTCCGCGCCGCCAGCCGACGTGCTGCTCGTGCTCGCCGCGGGCTCCCGGCTCTCGGCGTACGTCGGCGCCACCGTGGGCGAGATCGGCTTCCTGCGCGGGATTTGGCTCGACGGCTCGCGGCGCCTCGCCTGGCTCGAGGACTACGCGGCCTCGCTCGTCGCCGCGGCCGCGGAGCCCCCGCCGCTGCGGCTGCGCGAGGGCCTGCGCCTCGAGGGCGTCTCGTTCGCCTATCCGGGCACGGATCGCCTCGTGCTGGACTCGATCGACCTCGAGCTGCCCGCCGGCTCGGTGGTGGCGCTCGTGGGCCAGAACGGCGCGGGCAAGACGACGCTCGTCAAGCTGTTGTGCAAGCTCTACGAGCCGAGCGCCGGGCGGATCCTGGCCGACCGGGTGCCGCTCGCCCGGGTGGCGGCGGACGCGTGGCGCGCGCGGCTCGCCGGCGCGTTCCAGGACTTCTTCCGCTTCGAGCTGTCCGCCCGCCATTCGGTCGGCGTCGGCGACGTGGCAAGGCGCGACGACGACCGGGCCGTTCTCGCCGCCTTCGCGCGGGCCGGGGCCGACGAGCTCCTGGCGCGTCTGCCGGCGAGCCTCGACACCCAGCTCGGGCGCAGCTGGCCCGGCGGGGTCGAGGTCTCCTTCGGCCAGTGGCAGAAGCTCGCGCTCGCGCGCGGCTTCATGCGCGAGGAGCCGCTCCTGCTCGTGCTCGACGAGCCCACCGCGGCGCTCGACGCCGAGACCGAGCACGCGCTGTTCGAGCGCTACGCCGCCGCCGCGCGCGACGCCGCCGGGCGCGTCACGATCCTGGTGTCGCACCGCTTCAGCACGGTGCGCATGGCCGACCGGATCGTGGTTCTCGACGGCGCCCGCGTCGCGCAGGTTGGCAGCCACGAGGAGCTGATGGCCGCGGGCGGACCGTACGCGGAGCTGTACGCCCTCCAGGCCGCAGCCTACCGCTGAGCGGCGGCGGACCGAGCGTAAACCTTTAACAGTCATAGCCTTGATCTCGGAATCGCCCGCAGGTAGAGTGTTTGGATCGGGGGCCGGGCGCGTCACGCCCTGCCGGTCCCGAGACGAGACAGGGAGCCATCATGCGCCTCGACGCTGGAGCCGTCTTTTCCGGGCGGCACGCTGCCGTCCTTGCGGGCGGCCTCGCCCTGGCCGCGCTCGTGTCCTGCGGGGGAGGCTCCTCGTCTCCGACCGGGAACCCCACCCCGGTCCCGACGACCAGCCCGAGTGCGACCCCGACCCCGGTCTCGGACTCACCCGGCCTGTGCAGTCCGACGCCCCCGCCCCTCTACGGGATCAACGTCAAGATCCACGACGACTCGGGCTTCCGGAAGATCCTCGACTCGCGGCCGCGCGTCGTGAACAACTACGACACGAGCCCGTCGTACTGCGAGCTGGCCGGCTTCGCCAACGGGCCCTACTGCTTCACCCGGACCGAGGGCGGCGACCAGCAGATGTTCGCCTGCGACTCGCTCGCGGTGGGCCGTTCGCAGGAGACCGGCCGCTGGGGACCCACCTGGTACTACAACGGCAAGCCCTGCGAAGCTGTCGGCGACACCACACCCGGCTGCAGGAACCACCCGGACAACCAGTTCCTGGTGATCGCCAAGGGACCCGGCGAGTACGCGGCGTGCGCGAACCCCAACGTTCGCATCGCCGGGGACCGCTGCGGCAGCTTCATCGTTCCCTGAGCGCGGCGGCGCGCCGCGGCCGGGCCCCTTGCGGCCGTCTCAGAAGGCCGCGGGGTAGCAGCTGGTGCGGTAGATCCCCGAGCCCGTCCGCACGTACAGGTGCGAGTAGTCGATCTTGTACTGCTCGCTGAAGGTGTTCGAGCCCCGCTTGACCTGCAGCTCCTCCTGCACCTGGGCGCAGTAGCCCCGTTTCGTGAGGATCTGCACGACGCCGGCGAGGTAGCCGTCGATGTCCTTGAGCTTCGGCCAGTCGGTGCCGGGGTTCATCTGCGTGAAGTCGAACAGCTCCGGCTTCTCCTTCTGGATCTGGGCGATCGCCGAGAGCACGTCGTCGAGGAAGACGCCGTTCTCGCGCGAGCAGGCGACCTCGCGGCTCGACGGCAGCGAGCAGCCGGCGGCCGCCGGCGGCAGCGGAGTCTCGCCGACGGGCACCACCGCCGGGTAGCAGGTCGCCCGGTAGCTCCCCGGCCCGAAGCGGGTCAGCCGGCTCGACGTCATCACGTGGTACTGGTCGCTGTAGTCGCGCGTGTTCGTCACCGCCAGCTCCTCGCCGTCGTAGTGGGCGCACAGGCCCTTGCGGTCGAGGATCCGGATCAGGCCCACGTAGTACTGGCCGACGCTGAGCACCTCTTTGTCGTTGAAGATCGCCGGCTGCTCGGCCTGCAGCGCGCGGATCGCCTCGTCCACCTCGGTCTGGAACGTGGCCGCCTCGTAGCGGCACGGGGCTTCCGGGTTGCCCGCGGGCAGCCGGGTGCACGAGGCCGACAGCGGCGGCGCCGGCGTGGGGGCCAGGATCGGGCTCGCGGTCGGCGTCACCGGGACGGTCGGGCCGCCGCCGCTCGTCGCCTCGCCGCCTCCCCCGCAGACGCTGAAGGTCGTCGCGGCGGCCGCGACGAGCAGGAATCCGAACAGAGCACGCACGGCGGAGTAGGAACGGGGCATAGAGGCCATCTCCCGAGGCCGCGGAGCGCGGCCCGTCATGAATCCCCGCGATTATAGGACGAGGTTGCCGTGCCGCCGTGCTCGAATCAGCCGGGGCCGAGGCGGTAGACGAAGAAGCTGCCCGCGCGGGCGTCGGGCTGCCGCTGTCGCAGGCTCGCGTACGGGTCGCCGAGCCGGGGCACGAGCCCGTGCAGGAGGTTCGGGCTCACCACCACGACGCCGGAGAACGGCACGGCGGGGGGCCGCGAGGGGTACAGGTGATCGCCGGGCAGGTCTTCGCGGTCGATCCCGAAGCGGGCGGGGTCGTCGGAGCCCTGGTAGCCGAGCTGAACGCGGGCGACGCCGGCGCGGCGCATCCAGGCCGCCAGGCGCGGCAGGTCCTGACCCCAGTCGAGGTTCGAGTCCAGGAGCACGCGGTCGCCGCCCCGCGCGCCGCCCCCGAGCGCGTTGAAGTAGGTGAGCGTGCCTCCCGGCGCCGCGGCGAGCGCGGGAAAGGCGTGCGCCAGCGCGAGCAGCAGCAGGACTGGCTTCCCCCGCGGCCGACCCCAGGCCGCGGGCGCGACGCTCGCCGCGAGCAGGATCAGGAAGGGGTAGGCCGGCAGCAGGTAGCGCTCGCCGATCTGGATGCGGCCGAGGCTCACGCCGGCGAGCACCAGGAGGGCGAGGCTGGTCGAGACGACACGCGCGGCGCGCAGCGAGCGCTCGCCGCGCGGCTGGCGCGCGAGGGCGCCGGCCGCCAGGCCGAGCGCGAGCAGGAAGCCAGGCGTGTTCTTGACGCCGAACGCGACGAGGCCGTAACTCCACCAGCCCGTGCGTCGCCGTTCGCCGAGCAGGTAGCCGACGTGGCCCTCGCGGCCGTGCTCGAGCTGGAAGCGGATGCTGCCCGTGTAGGCCGACGGCAGGACGTGGGTCGCTTCGACCGCGTCGAGCAGCGCGGCCGCGGCCCCCGCGACCCGCGGCGGCCGCATCCTCTCCGCGGGCCAGGGCGTGTCGTGCAGGCCGTAGGCGGCCCACAGCACGGCCGGCACCACGAGCGTCACCGCTAGCGCCAGCCCGAGGCAGGACCGGCCGAGCCCACGCGGGTGGTCACGCCCGCGCCACGCCTCCAGCAGCACCACGACCACCGCGGGCACCAGGATCCACGAGGTGACCCGGGTGGCGACGGCGAGGCCCAGGGCCGCTGCCGCAAGCAGGGCCCGCCCGACACCGGGTGCGCGCCACCAGTACCAGAAGGCCCAGGCGGCGAGCGTCGTCAGCGCCGCGGCCGCCGCGTCCGTCGTCGCGAGGTGGCCGTGCGCCACCAGCGAGGGGTGGAAGGCGGCCAGGACGAGGGCCGCGAGGCCCGCGACGGGTCCCGCGAGCGCGCGGGCCCAGCCCCAGAGCAGGAGCGCGAGGAGCACGCTGAGCACGGCCACCGGCACCCGGGCCCGGGCGACGAGCGGCCCTGCGTCGTTGTGCACGTGGACGAACTGGCGGCACCACTCGAGGATCCCCTCGCCGTTCTCGAGCGGGGGCAGCCGCGGCCGCAGCCCGACGAGGCCGAGGCCGGCGAGCGAGGGCGCGAGGGGCGGGTGGGTCGGGCTGAGCGAGAAGTCGCCGAGGGCGACCTGGCGATAGCCGGCCGACACGTACAGCACCTCGTCGTTCGTCAGGCCGTCCGAGGCGATCCCCCAGGCCAACTGGCCGGCGAACGCGAGCACGAGCGCGACGACCAGGGCGGTCTCGGCGCGGCGGGACGGCCTCACGGCGCCGTCGGGGCCTCGGCGCGACGCGCGGCGGCTCGCTCGCGCAGGTGCGCGACGAGCGGCCCCGCGATCACCCGGTGACCGGCGGCGTTCCAGTGGATGTCGCCCGGGATGAAGTCGCGCCGCACGGTGTCCTTCGCGTCGCCCGTGCCGACGAAGAGCGGGAAGTAGTCGAGGAACCCGGCCTGCCTGCCGGCCGCCCAGCTGCGCCAGAACGAGGACTGCGTCGAGTCGCGGTCCCCCAGCAGGACGTGGTCGGGCCACGGGTAGACCGCGACCGTGAGGCCGATGCCCCTGCGGGCGAGCAGGTCGGCGAGCGCGTCCATGTGCGCCCGCGCTCTCTCGAGCCCCTCCCGGCCGTACTCCCCGAAGGCCTGCGGGTCGACCGTCCACAGCGCCGCGCGCCGCGGCCCGCGGGTCAGCAGGCCGTCCGCGAGGTCGTAGCCGCGGGCGAGCAGCAGGGTGTGCCGGTCCAGGAAGCGCCGCAGCGCGAGCGAGCGCAGGAAGAAGGGCCGGCCGTGGACGCGGTTGGCGCGCTCCTCGCGCAGGCGGCGCGCCTCGCGCGAGACCACGTTGCCCTGCTCGTCGAAGGCGTAGGTGACCTCGTCCTGGATGTCGCCGACGTCGACGAACACCACCAGGTGGTCGAAGCGCAGGCCGACGTCCTCGAGCAGGTTCCGGACGCGGCGCAGGTAGATGATCGGCGAGAAGGAGGCGGCCCCCGCGTTGAGGACCTCGATGCCGGAGGGCGCCAGGGCCGCCGCGGCCAGCCCGGCGAAGGTCTCCTCGTAGGCGACGCCGATCCCCTCGGTGAACGAGTCGCCGATCACGAGCGCGCGCCAGGCCGGGGAGCGCAGCGGCACCTCGCGCACCGCGCGGTCGCGGAAGCCGAGCGAGTCGATCCGGTAGGACGCGACCAGCGGACCCCAGCGCTCGTCGTCGACGCTGACGCCGGGTTCGAAGCCGTGGTGGTAGATCGGCGAGCGCACCCGGAACGCCGAGCGGTCGCGGTAGAAGCCCGGGCGCAGCCGCGCGTAGACGAAGGTGAAGCCGAAGTCGCAGAGCACCACGGCCGCCAGCGCGAGCACGGACAGCGTCAGGCGCGGGTGACGTTCGAATCGGGAGGCGGGGGGCGCGGGGCTGTCGCTCAAGGGCTCTCGTGCCGTCGTCCGGCGAGACTACGTTGCGGGGCCGGGTGGGTCAAACGCCGTCCCCCCGGCCCCGCGTCCCTCAGCCGCCCGTGGCGCACGGCCCCGCGCTCAGTCGGCGAGGCCGTCCCGGAGCACGAAGTTGACGGTCACCGTCATGACGACACCCACCGGCACCCCGCTCAGCAGTGTCGGCGTGTAGGCCCACTGCTTCACCGCGGCCACGGCGGCCTCGTCGAGGGTCGGCACGCCCTTGAGCACCTGCACCCCCTCGACCCGGCCCTGGGGGCTGATCGTGCACTCGAGGATCACGACACCCTGGATCCTCGCGGCGAGCGCGACGCGGGGGTACACGGGCGGCACGTCCCGGACCTTGCGGGGCTCGCGGATCACCCCGCCCACCCGGACGACCTGGGGCGGGGGTGGGGGAGCCGCCTCGATGCCGCCCACGATGCCGCCGACGACACCGCCCGGCACCCCGCCCTCGACGCCGCCGGGGACGCCCCCTTCGAGGCCGAGGTCCAGCGAGGCGTCGGCCGCGATCGTGTCCGGCACCTCGATCGGCGCCGTGAAGGCCGTCGAGGTGTCCTTCGGCGCGCTGCGCGGCGCCACCGCGCTCCTGGCGGCGGCTGGCGGAGGCGGTGGAGGGGGAGGGGCGGGCGCGAGCGCCGGCGTCACGAAGAACGCCTTCGTCACCGCGGCCGCCTCGGGCGGCAGCGACTCCTCGCCGAGCAGCGGCACGATCACGATCGCCGCGGCGGCGAGGCCGTGCAGGATGACGGTGAGCGGCCAGACCCAGGCCCGGCCGGCCTGGCGCTCGCCGACCCGGCTCGCAAAACGCGGGGGCGGGATGATCGTCGACTCCATCTTCGACCTCCTTCGACCGGCAACGACGACGCGCCCG
The DNA here is from genome assembly GCA_044229815.1 of Vicinamibacteria bacterium. Taxonomy (GTDB): domain Bacteria; phylum Acidobacteriota; class Vicinamibacteria; order Fen-336; family Fen-336; genus DATBSL01. The sequence goes on from JBGASI010000003.1 coordinate 13,661, forward strand.
CCATGGGCTGGATCGCTTGCCGCTATGCGCACAATTGATGGTTGCCTAGACAACCATCAATTCGCAGCATACATAGCGACGGCGCTCGAGGCAAGCCCGGCCAGGCGGAGTGGAGATGGGTCAGGGGTTGGCGACGACGGCGTACGTCCGGCACAGGAACGGGTGCAACTGGGGCAGGCCCTCGCACGCCGGCCACGTCGGACACTCGACGTCCGTCACGCAGATCCGCGCGCTGTGCGTCCCCACGGCGTAGACGACCTCGTGCCGGCAGTCGACGCCCGTTGCCCCGTGGAACTCGAAGGCGCCGTCGCCGTCGAGGTCCATCCGGAAGTAGAGCCGGTCGCCGTCGGGATCGACGCTTGCGCAGAGGTTGAAGTCGACCGTGAGCGGAGCCGTACCCGACAGGGTCGTGCCGCTGGCCGGCGGGACCGTCTTGTAGACGGGAACCGGCGGCTGGTTCGCCGCCGGCGGCGGCGTGGGCTGCGCGGACGTGACCGAGATGGGGACCGAGCAGCGCGCGGACTGCGCCGCCGAGCTGACGCCGAACGAGGCGCTGTAGACCCCGGCTGCGGTGTACACGTGGGTCCGGTCCGGGTCGCTGCCCGTGGTGCCGTCCCCGTAGTCGACGGCCACGGAGAAGCCGCCCTGGGCGCCGGCGACGTTCAGCGTGAACGCCACCGTGAGCGGCGCCGGCCCCGTCGTGGGGCTGGCGGAGCACTGGGCGCTCAGCGTCGGCGTCGTGACGGCCGCGCCCTCCTTGCAGCCCGCTCCCGCCGTCAGCAGACAGCCGCCCAGTCCCAGAGCGAGAAGGAGTCGCCGTGCCACGTGTGCCTCCTGCGGAATGATACGTCCGGGCCGCCGCCTCGGCTGGCGACGCGTAGCCGGGTCCCGCTCGTTTCTGCGAGAATCGGCCCTAGTGCCGGCGCTGGCGACCGGCGGGGAGGAAGTTCGCATGAGCTCGAGAAACCGTCGACCGACGGCGCTGGCCCTGGCGACACTGGCGGCGGCTCTCGGTTCCCTCGGCGCGGCCGCCGGCCTCGCTCACGCCGCCTCCAGCGAGATCACGCTGTACAGCCGTCCGGAAGGACGCGGCGACCGCCGCTCCTTCGATCGTGGCGAGCGCGACCTGGAACGCTACGGCTGGGGCGACCGCGCGGCCTCGGTGCGCGTCGACAGCGGCCGCTGGGAGCTGTGCCGTGACCGCGACTTCAGGGGCTGCCGCGTCTTCTCGCGCGGCGAGTACGACCTGCGCGACACGCCGCTCGACCGGCGGTTGATGTCCCTGCGGCCGCTCGATCGCGACGACGACGACCGCGCGCCCGTCTACTCGCGCCCGCAGGCCCGCTACATCGCGCAGCGGCTCTACCGCGCCCTGCTCGACCGCAACGTCGACGAGGACTCGGTGCGCGACGCGGTCGACGAGGTGCAGAACGGCAAGCTGCGCGCGCAGGTCGACTCGATGGTGCGCAGCCCCGAGTTCCGCAGGAACTCCGGCGGGCTCGGCGCCGAGGCGCTGCTCGACCAGATCTACCAGGGGCTGCTCGGCCGCGGTGTCGACCCGGGCGGCAGCCGGACCTACCTCCCGCGCATCCAGCGCCGCGACTACACCGGCGTCGTCATCGACATCGTCGAGTCTCGCGAGTTCGCGAGGGCGATGCCGCGCTGAGCCGTCCGGCGGGGTAGTCCGTCCGGCCCATGGACGTGCCCCGCGCCGGTGCGCACTCTACCCGCGACTGCGTCAGCCCGGCCGGAGGGAGCAACCGCGCGAACCCGGTCCGGGCGAGAACGCCCGATGAACCAGGCTGTCGCCGCCGACCCGCCGCCGCCAGCTGCGCCGCTGCGCGTGCTGGTCGTGGAGGACTCGGAGTTCGCCGCCGAGCTCGCGATCGCCGAGCTGCAGAGCGCGGGCGTTCTCCTCGTCTGGCGGCGCGTCGAGACCGAGGCCGCCTACCTCGACGCGCTGCGCGAGTTCTCCCCCGACCTCGTCCTGTCGGACTACGGCCTGCCGCAGTTCAGCGGGCTCGAGGCCCTGCGCCTGGCGCAGGAGCACGCCCCGGACCTCCCCTTCGTCATCTTCACCGGCTCGACGAACGAAGAGACGGCCGTCGCCTGCATGAGGGCCGGGGCCTGGGACTACGTGCTCAAGGACCGCCTGGCGCGGCTGCCGAGCGCCGTGCAGGGGGCCATCGAGCGCGCCCGGTCCCGCGCCGAGCACAGGCGGGTCGAGGCGGCCCTCGCCGAGAGCGAGCGCCGCTACCGCACGCTCTTCGAGCAGTCGCCGGTGCCGATCTGGGAGGAGGACTTCTCGCAGGTCCAGGACCACTTCGCCGCGCTCCGCGGCGCCGGCGTCGTCGACTGGCAGGCCCACTTCGCCGCGCACCCCGAGGACGTCGCGGAGTGCGCGCGGCGGGTCCGCGTCGTGGCCGTCAACCAGGCGAGCCTGCGGGCCTTCGGCGTCGAGCGCGAGGAGCAGCTCTCCGGCGCGCTCGGCGACTACTTCGACGAGGACTCCTACCCGGTCTTCCGCGCCGAGCTGGTCGGCCTCGCCGCCGGCGTCACCCGCCAGGCCTTCGAGATCCCGGTCCGCGACCTGAGGGGGCAGCGGCGGATCATGAGCCTGCACCTCGCGGTGGTGCCGGGCCACGAGGCCACGCTCGACCGGCTGCTCGTCTCGTTCGTCGACGTGACCCACGAGGTGGCGCTGCAGGCGCAGCTTCTCCAGGCGCAGAAGATGGAGGCGGTGGGGCGCCTCGCCGGCGGCATCGCCCACGACTTCAACAACCTGCTCGGCGTGATCCACGGCCACGCCGAGCAGGCGCTGGCGCTGGCGGGCGTGACGCCCGACCTGCGTTGCCGCCTCGACGAGGTGCTCGGCGCCGCACAGCGCGCCGCGGGGCTGACGCGGCAGCTGCTCGCCTTCTCGCGCCGCCAGCTGCTGCAGCCGCGGCTGCTCGACCTCAACGCCGTCGTGGCGGACACCATGAAGATGCTGCGCCGGCTGATCGGCGAGGACGTCCAGCTCGTCGTCGCGCTCGCCCCCGAGCCGACCCCGGTTCGCATCGACCCGGGCCAGATCGGCCAGGTGCTGGTGAACCTCGCGCTCAACGCGCGCGACGCCATGCCGAAGGGCGGCGTCCTCACCATCGCCACGCGGCTGCGCGAGGCGGCGGCAGGCGCCGCGCGCCAGGTCGAGCTGAGCGTGGCCGACACCGGGGTCGGCATGGACGACGCCCTCCTCGAGCACCTCTTCGAGCCCTTCTTCACGACGAAGCCCGAAGGGCGGGGCACCGGGCTCGGCCTCAGCACCGCCTACGGCATCGTCGAGCAGAGCGGGGGGCGCGTCCTCGTGCACAGCGAGCCGGGCCGTGGCTCCGAGTTCAGCGTGCTGCTGCCGCTCGAGGAAGCCGTCGCCTCGGTCCCGCCGCCGGTCCCGGCCGCCGTCGCCGGCGGCAGCGAGACGATCCTGGTCGTCGAGGACCAGGGCAGCCTGCGCGAGCTGGTCGTCGAGATGCTGGAGGGCGCGGGCTACCGGGTGATCGCGGCCGCCAACGGCCGCGAGGCCCTCGAAAAAGCCGCCCTCGAGAGCGCGCCGCTGCACCTCGTGCTGACGGACGTCATCATGCCGCTGATGAGCGGCCGCGAGCTGGTCGACCGTCTCCTCCGCCGGCAGCCGGGTGTCCGCGCCCTCTTCACCTCCGGCTACACGGCCGACGTCATCGAGCGCAGCGGCGTCTCGGAAGGGCGGGTGCCGCTGCTCGGCAAGCCCTTCACCCGGGCCGAGCTGCTGCGCGCCGTGCGCGACGCCTTGCCGTAACTCGTTGATCCAAGGCCTCTGGCGCCGCCTCATCCGATACTCAGCCCGGCCTCAGCCGCCGCCCGTTGCGTGCACCGGGCCCCTGCCGCACCTTATCGCCTAGAACACTGCGGCCCCTGCGCCTCGAGCGACACCGGGGGTCGAGTTTCGTACCCGTTGTTTGAGAACCGTCCCCGCCGCGCCTCCGGGCGCAACCGGCCGGGATGCTGCCCGCTCCCGCACCCCGCAGGTGCAGCGGCGGGCCCCGGCGCCGCGAGGCGCCATTCGGCGCGGGAACCGGACGCCCCGGTCCCGCAAACGCCGAGCCAAGGGTGTTCGTGCGGGCGCCCGACGAGGCGCCCCGCGGACAGCGTCCAGACGCTCGAACAAGGGGGAAGACAAGTCATGCGATTCACCAGGTTCCTGGCCGTCCTCGGGCTCGCTCTCGGGCTCGCGGCGACCCTCGTGCCCGCCGCCTCGGCGCAGATCTCGACGGGCAACATCTACGGGAAGGTGGCCGACGAGCACGGCGGCGTCCTGCCCGGCAGCGCCATCACCCTCACCGGCGCCAACATCGGCGCCCGCACCAGCACGGCCGGCGCGAACGGCGAGTTCCGCTTCCTCAGCCTCGACCCCGGCAGCTACACGCTCAGCGTGGCGATGGCCGGCTTCGCCACCGTGCAGCGCGTGGTCAACGTGTCGGCCGGCGTCAACGTCGACGTCAGCTTCACCGCCAAGGTGGCCGGCGTCGCCGAGACCGTCACCGTCGACGCCGAGACGCCCGTGATCGATGCCAAGAGAATGGGCACGGGCACCACCGTCAGCCGCGAGGAGCTGCAGATGCTGCCGAACTCGCGCGACCCCTGGGCCTTCATGCGGGCGGTCCCGGGCGTGCAGATCGACCGCGTCAACCAGTCGGGCACGGAGAGCGGGCAGCAGTCGGGCTTCGTGGGCAAGGGCTCGTCGCAGACCGACGCGATGTGGGTCCTCGACGGCGTCGTCATCACCGACCCGGGCGCCGTCGGCTCCAGCCCCACCTACTTCGACTTCGACGCCTTCGACGAGGTGGCGATCACGACGGGCGGCGCCGACGTGCGCGTCGCCACCGGCGGCGTCGGGATCAACCTCGTGACCAAGCGCGGCACCAACGCGTTCCACGGCGGCGTCAGCGGCTACTTCGCGAACCACAGCCTGCAGGCCTCCAACCTGCCGGGCGAGCTCGTGGGCGACCCGCGCCTGCGCGGCAACGACCAGGCCGACCGCGCCGACCAGATCTCGGAGTACGGCGTCGACCTCGGCGGGCCGATCCTCAAGGATCGCCTGTGGTTCTGGGGCTCCTACGGCAAACAGGACCTGCGCGTGGTGCGCTTCAACCAGAACCGCGACAAGACGGTGCTCAAGGACTACAACGGCAAGATCAACTTCCAGGTCTCCCCGAGCAACATGTTCTCGGCCTACTGGTTCCTGGGCGACAAGATCAAGCTCGGCCGGCCGAACACCCGCGGCCTCGGCACGGAAACCGCGTCCCACACCCGTGACCAGGGCAACGTCTTCGAGGACGCCAAGTGGCCCCACGGCTTCCTCAAGATCGAAGACAACCACGTCTTCAGCCCGAGCTTCATGCTCAACGTCAAGGCCTCCCACTACAACACCGGGTTCGGCCTCGTGCCCACGGGCGGGCTCGGCGTCGACGAGGGCCTCAACATCGTCACCTCCCAGGCCTACGGCTCGTCCAAGCAGTACCAGTCGATCCGCCCGCAGAGCACCCTGAACCTCGACGCCAGCTACTTCCGCGGCAAGCACGAGTTCAAGTTCGGCTTCGCCTACCGTCGCGCCTCGGTGGTGAGCTCGAGCCTGCTCCCGGGCAACGGGATCGAGGCGCGCACCGAGACGGCCCGCGGCACGATCGCCCGCATCCAGCGCCAGCTCGTCTCGCGCTACAAGGGCAGCTACAACTCCCTCTACCTCCAGGACACCTTCACCTCCGGCCGCTTCACGCTGCAGGGCGGCGTGCGCTGGGACCTGCAGAAGGCCGAGAACGCGCCCTCCACGGCCAAGGCGAACCCGCTCTTCCCCGAGATCCTCCCCGACCTCGTCTACGACGGCGCCGGCACGAAGATCTCCTGGAGCGCCATCTCGCCGCGCGTCGGCTTCACCTACGCGCTCGACGACGCGCGCAAGACGCTTCTGCGCGGCAACTTCTCGATCTTCACCCAGCAGCTCGCGATGCCCGACGTCACCGTCGTCAACCCGCTCGGCGGCGTGGCGCGCATCGACTACCGCTGGAACGACCGCAACGGCGACGGCATCATCAACAACCGCGACGAGGTCGACATCGCGGGCGGGTCGCTCGGGGCGCCGGTGAACGCCGAGCTGTTCACCGTCAACCAGATCGATCCCGACTACAAGGCGCCCAGGGACGCCGAGTTCCTGGTCGGCATCGAGCACGAGCTGGCCCCCAACTTCGCAGTGGGCGCCACCTACACCTACCGCCGCACCACGCGGGTCCCCTACCTGTCCTACATCGGCGTGAACGGCAGCGACTGGGTGGCCTGCGACTCCGTGAGCGGCAACGGTTACAGCGTCCCCTGCCTGGACCTCGGCGCCGGCAACGCGGCCTCCGCCGACGCGGCCAACTTCGGCCAGCGCCTCGCCAACCGGCCCGACTACCGCCGCAACTACAGCGGCCTCGAGCTGACCGCCGTCAAGCGCCTGTCGCACCGCTGGATGGGGCGCGTGGGCTTCGGCTACAACAACTGGACCGAGTCCTTCGACGGCACCGGCGGCATCCAGAACCCGCTGCCGGTCCTCTACGACGGCTACGGCTACTACGGGCTCAGCACGGCGCTCTCCGACGCCAAGAAGAGCGGCGGCCAGATCGGCTACTTCAGCACCGGCTCCGGCACGCTCTACTGGATGCCCTCCAAGTGGCAGCTCTCGGCCAACGCCCTCTACCAGATCGGCAAGGGCTTCGAGGTCGCCGGCAACCTGTACGCGCGCCAGGGCTACATCCGCCCGATCAGCCTCACCGTCGACAACACCTTCGCCGACTCCGTGCTCGCCGTGGACATCGGCCAGGAGCGCCTGCCCAACATCTGGAACGCCGACGCGCGGCTGGCGTGGAACGGCAACATCGGCCGGGCGCGGATCGGCCTCTCGGCCGACGTCTTCAACGTCTTCAACTCGTCGACCGTGCTGCGTCGCGTGGACACGGCCGACTCCGGCGCCTTCGACAGGATCGACCAGATCATGAACCCGCTCCTCGTCCGCGTCGGGATGCGGCTCACCTTCTAGCGACTCGCCAGCGTTCGTCCTCCAGCGCGGCCCCTGGCTCCACCGGGGGCCGCGCCCTTCCGGAATCCCATGAGGCACTGCCCAGCCCGCCGCCCGGCCGCCCCGCTGCTGCTCGCCGCCCTGGTGTCGGCCTGCGCCGCTCCGCCGCGCGTGGCGTCGTCGGTCAAGGCCGGCACGCCGGTCGTCGTCCTCTCCGTCGACACCCTGCGCGCCGACCACCTGCCCGCCTACGGCTACGGCGCCGTCGCGACGCCCTCCATCGACGCGCTGGCGGCCGAGTCCGTCCGCTTCGAGAACGCCTACACGCACTGCCCGCTCACGCTGCCCGCCCACACCTCTCTCCTCACGGGCCTGTTGCCACCGGAACACGGCGTCCGCAACAACATCGGCTACCGGCTCGACGCGCGCCACGCGACGCTCGCGAGCCTCCTGAAGGCGCGCGGCTACGCCACGGGCGCGGCCGTCTCCGCCTACGTCCTGCGCCGCACCACGGGGCTCGCGGCCGGCTTCGACTTCTACGACGACGTCTCGACCGCCGCCGGGTCGCGGTCGGTCGGCGAGGTGCAGCGGCCGGGGCCGCAGACGGTGCAGCGCGCGCTCGCCTGGGTGCGCGGCGTGGGCGACCGCCCCTTCTTCCTCTTCGTGCACCTCTTCGAGCCGCACTCGCCCTACGCGCCGCCCGAGCCCTACCGCGCCCGCTACGGTGCGAGCTACGACGGCGAGGTCGCGGCGGCCGACGCCGCGGTGGGCTCGCTCGTCGCGGGCCTGCGCGAGCTCGGCGCCTGGGACCGCTCGCTCGTCGTGCTGCTCTCGGACCACGGCGAGGGCCTCGGCGACCACGGCGAGGCCGAGCACGGAATCCTGCTCTATCGCGAGACGCTGCACGTGCCCCTGCTGCTCAAGCTGCCCTTCGGCGAGCGCGCCGCCAGCCGCGAGGCCGCCCCGGCGGGCCTGCGCGACGTGCTGCCGACCCTCGTGCGCCGGCTCGGGCTCGAGCCGCCGGCGGGGGCACACGGGCGCGACCTGCTGGCGGACGCACCCGCCGCCGAGCCGGGCGTCTACAGCGAGACCTACTACCCGCGCATCCACCTCGGCTGGAGCGAGCTGCGGTCCCTCGCCGACGCGCGCTACCACCTCATCGATGGCCCGCGGCCGGAGCTCTACGACCTCGCCCGCGACCCGGGAGAGCGGACCGACGTGCTCTCGCGGCGGCCGCAGGTCGGGGCCGCCCTGCGCGCGGCGCTCGCGCGCAACAGCCCCGACTTCGTGGCGCCCGCGCCGGCCACCCGCGAGGAGCGCGAGCGCCTCGCCAGCCTCGGCTACCTCGCCGGCGGCGCGGCGCCGGGCGAGCCCGCCTCCGCGCTGCCCAACCCGCGCGACCACATCGCGGCCTACGCTCTCGCCCGCGACGCCTTCGCCCTCGTGGAGCGAGGACGGGACGCCGAGGCCGTGCGCGCCTTCGATGCCGTGCTCGAGGCGAACCCGGGCTTCGTGGACGTGCTCACCGAACGAGCGGCGGCCCTGGGCCGCCTCGGCCGCTACCGCGAGTCCGTGGCCGCCTACGAGCAGGCGCTCGACCGCTCGCCGGACCTCGCCCCGCTGCTGTCGCTGACGATCGCCCGCGTCCACCTCGAGATGGGCGGCTTTGCGGCGGCGCGCGCCGCAGCCGCGAAGGCGCTGGCGTTCGAGCCCGACTCCGCCCACGAGGTGCTGGCGAGCGCCGCGCTCGCCGAGGGCCGGCTCGACGAGGCCGAGCGCGAGGCCGCGCTGGTGACGGCCGACCCCGGCGCGCGCGCCCGCGCCGCCGTGGTGGTCGCGGAGGTGCTGGCGCGTCGCGGCCGGCACGAGCAGGCGCTCTCGCAACTCGCGGCCGCCGGCGAGGGGAACGCGCTCGGCCCCGTGCCCTGGCTCGAGTTCGTGCGCGGCGACGTGCTCGCGCGCCTCGGGCGCCAGGCGGAGGCCGAAGCCGCGCTGCGGGCCGAGATCGCGGCCTTCCCCGGCCACGCCCGCGCCTACGCGAGCCTCGCGATCGTCTGCTCGCTCTCGGGCCGCCCCCTGTCGCAGAGCCGCCGCATCCTGGAAGACATGAACCGCGCCGCGCCCGGTCCGCGCTCCGCCGCTCTCGCGGCCCGGGCGCTCGCCTTCGTGGGCGACGACGCGGGCGCCGTCGCCTGGACGCGGCGCGCCGCGGGCCCGACCGCCGGCGCCCCGGCCGCGCCGAGGTCGACCAACGGAGGACCCACTCGATGAAGCTCGCTCGCGCCGTCGCCGTCGTCGCCCTCGTCGCCTGGCCCGCCGCCGCCCGCTCCCAGGACTGGCGCGCGGGGACCGGCCGCCTCGAGGGGAAGGTCCTGGACGCGAAGGGCCAGCCCCTCGCCGAGGCCGTGGTGAAGCTGCAGCTCGTGGGCCGTGGGGGCACCGAGCTGCGCACGGACGGCAAGGGCCGCTGGGCCATTCTCGGTCTCACCGGCGGCAACTGGACCGTCGAGCTGCGCGCCGACGGCTTCACGACCCGGCAGCTCACCGTCACCGTCTCCGAGCAGAGCCGCATCCCCCCTCTCGAGACGCGCCTCGACGCCGCGCAGGGTCCGTCCCCGGCCGTGCTCGCCGCGCTCGACAAGGCGGAGTCGGCCTACCGTGACGGGCGCTACGCGGAGGCGCGCCGCGAATACGAGACCCTGCTCGCGCTGCGGCCCGATCTCGCGCCGAGGATCCACCAGCAGATCGGTTTCTCGCTCGTGCGCGAGAAGGATCCGGCCGGCGCCCTCGAGCACCTGCAGCTCGCCCTCGCCGCCGAGCCGGGCAACATACCCCTGCGCGCCGCGGCGGTGCAGGCGGCTTTCGAGGCCGCCCGCCCGGAGCGCGGACGCGAGCTGCTGGCCGGCTTCGCCCCGGACGGCGTCTCCGACGCCGACATCGCCTACAACTTCGGCATCAACCTCCTCAATGCCAACGCCACGCGCGAGGCGCTCCCCTGGTTCACCCGCTCGATCGCGCTCGACCCGAAGTCGCCCGACGCCTACTACCGCCGCGCGCTCGCCCTCCTCCAGCTCGGCGAGTCGGCCGCCTGTCGCGCGGACTTCGAGCAGGTCGTCGCGCTGGCGCCGGGCACGCCCCAGGCCGAGCTCGCCCGAAAGGCCCTGGAGCAGGTCCGCTAGGCGTGGCCGCCCGCCCGCGCCTCGCGCTCGTCGTCTCCGCCGGCCTCGTCGCCGTCGCGCTCGCGCTGGGCCTGCGCCGGGGCGACCCCGAGCCGCTGCGGCGCTCGCCGGGCCTGGACGTCCTCCTCGTGACCGTGGACACCCTGCGCGCCGATGCCCTCGGGGCCTACGGTCGGCGCGGAGCGCGCACCCCCCGCATGGACGGCCTGGCGGCGCAGGGGGTGCGCTTCGACTTCGCCCACGCCCACAACGTGGTCACGCTGCCCTCGCACGCCAACATCCTCTCCGGCCGCTATCCCTTCGACCACGGCGTGCGCGAGAACTCGGGCTTCCGCTTCCCGAAGGGCGCCCCTACCCTGGCCACGCTGCTGCGGGCGCGCGGGTACCACACGGGCGCCTTCGTGAGCGCCTTTCCGCTCGACTCGCGCTTCGGCCTCGACGCCGGCTTCGAGGTCTACGACGACCGCCTGGGCGACTCCGACGCCACTCCCGACTTCCACATGCAGGAGCGCCCCGGGCCGAGGACCGTGGCGGCCGCGCGCGCCTGGCTGGCCGCGACGCCCGGGCCGCGGTTCTGCTGGGTGCACCTCTACGAGCCCCACTCGCCGTACCAGCCGCGCTTCGACTGGCAAGGCCGTCTGCCGAGCGCCTACGACGGGGAAGTCGCGGCGGCCGACGACGCGCTCGCGCCCCTCCTCGATCCGCTGCTCGCTCCCGGCGCCGCGGGCCGCACGCTCATCGTGCTCACCTCCGACCACGGCGAGAGCCTCGGCGAACACGGCGAAGCGACACACGGGATCTTCACCTACGAGGCCACGCTGCGCGTGCCGCTGCTCCTGCACGCCCCGGGCCTGTTGTCGCCCCGGGTCGTGCAGGCCCCCGCGCGTCACGTCGACATCCTGCCCACCATCCTCGACGCGCTCTCCCTGCCGCTGCCCGCCGGCCTCGCCGGGCGCAGCCTGCTCCCCGCGGCGCAGGGGCTGGCCCCCGGCGAGCCCGCCCCGAGCTACTTCGAGTCCCTGACCCCGGCGCTGACGCGCGGCTGGGCCGCCGCGTACGGCGTCCTGCGCGACCGCCTCAAGTACGTGGACCTCCCGTTGCCTGAGCTCTACGACGTCGCGGGCGACCCGGCGGAGGCGGCGAACCTGGTGGCGCGCCGCGCCGAGCCGCGCGAGGCGCTGCGCGCGCTGCTGCAGACGTTCCGAGGGCCCGGCGAGCGCCGGGCCCTCGTCCCCGAGGCGGCCGACGCTCGAGCGAGCCTCGCGAGCCTCGGCTACCTCGGCGCCACGCGCGCCGTGGCCGAGCGCTACGCCGAGCGCGACGACCCCAAGCACCACGTCGCCTTCGAGGCCTCGCTGCACGCGGTGATCGACCGCTACGAGCGGGGCGACGCGGGCGGGGCGCTCGCGCTGTGCGAGGCGCTCGTGCGCGAGCAGCCTTCGGTTCCGCTGGCCCTGCGCCACCTCGCCTTCCTGCGCCGCGAGAGCGGCGACCTCGCGGGAGCGGTGGAGGCCGGCCGGCGAGCGCTCGCGGCCGACGGCGCCAGCGTCGAAGCGGCGGTGGAGCTGGGCCGGGCGCTGAGCGACCTGGGGCGAGCGCGCGAGGCGGCCGCCCTGCTCGCGCCGCTGGCCGCGCGGCCGGACCCCGATCTCGACGTCCTCATGACTTGGGGTGTGGCGCTCGCGCGCGTCGGCGAGCGCGTCGCCGCCCTCGCGGCGTTCGAGCGCGCGCGGCAGTCCGACTCCTCGAGCGCGATGGCCGCTTACAACCTCGGGGCCGCCCACCTCCTCTTCGGCGAGCGCGCGGCCGCGCAGGCCGAGCTCGAGCGGGCGATCGGACTCGAGCCCGATTTCGCGCGCGCCTGGAACTCGCTCGGCCTGCTGGCCGCCGAAGCGGGCCGCCCCGCCGACGCCGTCCGCCTGTGGAACCGGGCGCTCGCCGCCAACCCGCGCGATCCCGACACGCTCTACAACCTCGGCACCCTGCTCTGGCGCGAGGGCCGGCGGGAGGAGGCGCGGCCGCACCTCGAGCGCTTCCTCGCCGAGGCTCCGCCGCCGCTCTACGCGCAGGACCTCGTCCGCGTCCGCACCTGGCTCGCTCGCCGGGGCTGAACCGGCGTCCGCGAAACGCCTACAATCGCGCGATGAAACCGTTCGAGCCGGTCCCCGGCGCCGTGCGGCGCCGGGCCTTCCTGGCGCGCGGCGCCGTGGCCGCCGCGGCCACCGTCGTCGCGCCCGCGATCGTGCCGGCGGGCGTGCTCGGCGCCCGCGCGCCGGGCGGGCGCATCAACGTGGGCCTCATCGGCATGGGCCGGCAGATGACGAAGCCCAACCTGCCCCAGTTTCTCGCCCTGCCCGAAGCGCAGGTCGTCGCGGTCTGCGACGTCGACGCCTGGCGGCTCGAACAGGCCCGCCGCACCGTGGAGGCGCACTATGGCGCCCAGGCCGGCACGGACTCCTGGCGTGGCTGCAGCGCGCACCGCGACTTCCGCGAGCTGCTGGCGCGCCCCGACGTCGACGCGGTGATGATCGCGACGCCCGACCACTGGCACGTTCCGATCGCGCTCGAGGCGGTGAAGGCCGGCAAGCACGTCTCGGTCGAGAAGCCGCTCTCGCTGTGCATCGCCGACGGCCGTGCCCTGTGCGACGCCGTCGCGCGCGCCGGCGTCGTCTCGCGCACGGACAGCGAGTTCCGGTCGCTGCGCCCCTTCGCGCGCGCGGCGGAACTCGTGCGCAACGGCCGCATCGGCCGGCTGCACACGATCCGCACGGGCGTGCCCGTCGACACGCCGGGCCTGCCGCCGCAGCCGGACATGCCGGTCCCGCCCGAGCTCGACTACGAGAAGTGGCTCGGCCCGGCGCCCGAGGCGCCCTACACCGAGAAGCGGGTGCACGGCCGCCACGACCTCGCCTCGCGACCCAACTGGATGCGGATCTCCGACTACGCGAACGGGATGATCGCCAACTGGGGTACCCACCTCAACGACATCGCGCAGTGGGCGAACGGCAGCGAGACGAGCGGGCCGGTCGAGGTGGAGGCCGAGGGCGAGTTCACGCGGGGCCTGTGGAACACGGTGCTGCGCTTCGAGGCCCGCTACCGCTACGCGAACGACGTCCGCCTCGTCTGCCGTTCCGATACCCCCTACATCCGCTTCGAGGGCACGGACGGCTGGATCCGCGTCGACTATCCCGCGACGATCACGGCCGAGCACCCGGCGGTCCTGCTCTCGCCGATCGGCCCCGGCGAGCTGCGCCTCGCCGAGCAGCTCGAGGACAAGGCCGACTTCATCCGCGCGATCCGCACCGGCAGCCCGACGCTCGAGCCGGTCGAGGTCGGCCACCGCACCGTGTCGATCAGCCAGCTCGGCCTGATCGCCATGGAGCTGGGCGGCCTGCTGCGCTGGGACCCGCAGCGCGAGCGCTTCCCCGACGACAACGCGGCGAACGCGCGGCTCAGCAGGCCGCAGCGGGACTGGAGGAGGGCCTATGGCGGCTAGGCAGACGACGGCGCGCGCGGTGGCCCTGTTCGCTCTCACGGGCCTCGCGCTGGCGCCGGCGCAGGCCGGGCCGAAGGCGAAGCGGGAGCTGGCGAACCCCTTCTTCGTCTTCAACAACGGCGTCGCCGACGCGAGCTACGACACGCCGCAGAAGCAGGTCGCGCTGCTCAAGCGCCTCGGCTACGACGGCATGGAGAAGAACGGCCTCGACGGCTTCGCCGAGCTCCAGGCCGAGCTCGACCGGCAGGGGCTCAAGCTCTTCACCGTCTACGTGAACCTCAACCTCGACCCCGGCCAGCCCGCCTACGACCCGCGCCTGCCGGAGGTGATCCGCTCGCTGAAGGGCCGCGACACGATGCTGTGGCTCAACCTGACGAGCCGCGGCGGCAGCTACCCGCCTTCCTCGCGCGAGGGCGACGCGGCGGCGCTCGCGGCGCTACGCGAGGTCGCGGACCTGGCCCGCGCCTCGGGCCTGCGCGTGATGCTCTACCCCCACGTCTGGTTCTGGCTCGAGAGCGTGCCCCACGCGATCGAGCTGCTCGAGAAGCTCGACCGACCCGATGTCGGCCTCACCTTCAACCTCCCGCACTGGCTCGCCCTGACGAGTCCCGCGCAGGAGCAGGGCCTGCACGAGCTGCTCGTGCGCGCGCGGCCCCACCTCTTCGCGGTCAGCATCAACGGCGCCACGAACGTCGCGGACAAGAGCGACCGCGGCACGCTCTGGCAGAGCCTGATCCAGCCGCTCGGCCAGGGCAGCTTCGACACCTACGCGCTGCTCGACGACCTCGTGCGGCTCGGCTTCACGGGCCCGGTCGGCCTGCAGTGCTACAACGTGCCCGGCGACAAGGCCGAGATCCTGGCCCGCTCGATGGCCGCCTGGCGCGGCTACCGGGAGCGCATGGCCCGGTAGTCGCCGCAGGCGCGCGCGGTCTCGAAGACGGCGAGCACTTTCTCGGGCGGGATGTCGGCCTGGACGTTGTGGACCGGCGCGAACACGAAGCCGCCGCCCGGCGCGAGCAGGGCGACCCGCTCGCGCACCTCGCGCCGGATCGCGCCCGTCGAGCCGAAGGGCAGCGTCGTCTGGGTGTCGATGCCGGCGCCCCAGAACGTCA